>JAFAZM010000317.1 GCA_019239785.1 Sphingomonadaceae bacterium | reverse complement strand
GAAGCGGCCCGGATTGCTCCAGGGCGCAGTGCCGCTGCCGACATACCACCCCATATACTGGCCCTGCTGGCGGTCGGGATCGGCCGCGGCGGCAGCGAGCACCGAGGCGAACCTGTCGGCCCATTTGTTCTCCACGCCGAGCGCGATCGCATAAGGCAGGAAGCGTTCGAACAATTCGGGCGTCTTCTCGGGCGGGTGGAGCACTTCGAGCCGATTCTCCTCGGTGACCGAGAGATAGCGCTGGAAGCCGGCAATCTCGTCCATCATCTTACGGCCCTCCCTGGTCGGCGCGGCCATCCACCAGAAGGCCGAGATCACCAGGGGCAAGGCCAGCAGCGGCGAGAGGACCGGTAGCAGCAGGCCGGCGTCGGAGGCGAAGGCAAGCAGGCCGAACAGCATCAGCGCGCCGAGCACGCCGGCGACGATCGAGACGCCGAGCGCGACCCAGCCCCAGGTGCCGCTCCGGCGCGAGCGCGGCGCGGCGCCGAGCGCGACCAGGAACAGGCCGACGCAGAGCCAGGCGGCCGGCGCCTCGTCGGCGCCGCCGAAGGGATCGGCCGAGAGCAGGGTCGCGCCCACCAGGGCGACCATCGCCAGCATCAGCGCCAGGCCGGCCCAGGCCCAGCCGAGATTGGTCAGGAACAGGCTGCCCTTATAGGCTTCGGTAAGCCCGCCCTGCAGCGCCTTCTTGGCGGCGCCGAACACCTGGTAATTCTTGCGGTCGATCTCGACGCTGTCGCCGCTTCCGAACAGGGCGCGAAGCATGTCCCGCTCGGGATCGGGCATGTCGTCGGGGTCGGCCGTCTTCTCGATCCGCGTCTTCTTCGACTTGAAGATCAGGCCTTCCTCATGATCGACGAGGCGGATCTTCCGCCGGACGCCGCTCTCGACGATCGCCGCGGCATAGCAGCGATTGTCGAAGCCCATCCTCTTCACGAAGCGGACCGCGGCCGCGCTCATCCCCTCGGGCGGCTGGAAGAGGGGCACGACCGTTCCCGCCAGCGGCCCGCGCCCGGCCTTCAGCCAGGCGTAGAAATAGAAGCCGGCGAGCGAGAGCAAGGCGACGATCCCGGCCGCGATCGGGCCGTAATCGAGCATCCACCGGACGAGGGCGGACGGGGGCGGCGGCGCAGCGATGACGCCTTTCGGCCAGGTCACCGAGATGGTGAGACCCTCATGGACGTCGAGCGGGCGGGTGGTGCGGATGTCGATCTCGCCCGGAGTCTGCGCGACCACCTGGGCGTCGTTGCCCTCCTCGCCGATCCGGCCCGTATAGAGGCTGGTCTCGCCGAACTGCGCCGCCTGCGGCAGGCGGACGCGCGCCTCGGCCGTCTCGATCGGGAATTCCCAATAATTGCCGGTGACGTTCCAGTAGAGCTCGTCGAAATTCGGATTGGAGAAATTGAGTTGCCGCGTCGTCGTGTAGCGTATCACATAGGTATGCTGCCCGGGCGGCACCTCGTTGTCGGCGTCGCCGATTCTGACGCGCACGCCGCCGTCGATCGATTCGCGGCTCCAATGCTCGTTATGGCCGTCACGCTCGACGCTCTCGACGCTGAAGCCGACCCGGACGGTCCGATGGTCGCGGGTGTAAGCGGTGGGGAAGTCGCGAAAGATGCCGTGGCGGATGCGCTCGCCCTCGGCCTCGACGCGGATCGTCTCGGTGACGTGCAGGCTGGCATCGGCGGCGACCTGGATGTCGCTGTAATAGGAGACGATCCGCTCGCCCTGGTGCAGCGACGGGTCGCCGCCCCAATCGTCGGCGCCCGGTTTCTGGGCGGCCGCCGGCGCGATCAGGGCGAACGCCGCGATCAGCAGCGCGGCGAGCAGGCGCGGGCGCATCCGCTCAGGCCTTCGCGGCGCCGAACTTCACCACCGGCGCGGTCTGGATGGACGCGTCGGTGTCGGTGTAGAATTCCTCTTCGGTGAAGCCCATCGGTCGCGCGAACAGCACGTTGGGGAAGGACTGGATCTTGGTGTTCAGGTCGCGGACGGTGGCGTTGTAATAGCGCCGCGCGCTCTGCAGATTGTCCTCGATCTCGGTGAGCTCGCCCTGGAGCTGCTGGAAATTCTCGTTCGCCTTGAGCTGCGGATAGGCCTCGGCGACCGCCATCAGCCGGCCGAGCATGCCGGTCATCGCCATGTCGGCCTGGGCGGTGGCTGCGACGCTGCCGGCCTGGACGGCGGCGGTGCGGGCCGCGGTGACCTGGGTCAGGACCTCGCGCTCGTGGGTGGCATAGCCCTCCACGGTGCTGACCAGATTGGGGATGAGATCGGCGCGGCGGCGCAGCTGCACATTGATGCCGCTGAACCCTTCCTTCACCAGCGCGCGCAGACGCACGAGCCCGTTGTAGATCGCCACTCCCCAGAGCAGCAGCAGCACGACGATGCCCAGGATGACCAGCCCGACGATCATGACCTCTCCCTCCCCGAAGATGGAGGCTTCATAAAGCGCTGCCGGGGACGAGTCGATGATCGCGGTTCGGGGAGGGGAAAAGGCCGGCGGGTCCGGCAGCGGCCGGACCCGGCCGGTCAGGAGGCTACCAGCAGCGCCACTCCCGCACGTGGCGGCTCACCCGGTGCCAGCTGCAGTTCCGGTAATAGTCATCGTGCCAGCGGTACCAGCCGTAATGCGGGCCGCGGATGCGGTAATAGGCCGGGCCGCCCGGATAGAAGCGGCGGTCGTGCCATCGATACCAGCCGGGGCCGACCGGCGGGCCGACCGCGACGGTCAGCTGGGCCGAGGCGGGTGCCGAGGCCAGTCCGGTGAGCGATGCGGCGGCGATGCCGGCCGCGGTCAGCAGAGACGAGATTCTCATTGTCGAGGTCCTCCGAACGCACAAGCCCCTCGCTCGGAACGAATCTACGCGCGACCGAGGCGGGGAGTTCCCCTCCCGAATCAGGCCGCCGGCTGCCATTCGGCGCCGCTTTCGGCCGCCTTCATCAGCGCCGGGACCTGCGCCGCGGGGATCGCCCGGCCGAACAGATAGCCCTGACCGGTATCGCAGCCGTTCGCGCGCAGGAAGGCGGCCTGGCTTTCCTGCTCGATCCCCTCCGCGACGACCTCGATGTTGAGGCTGCGGCCGAGATTGAGCACGGCCAGCACGATCGCCGAATCGTCGGGGTCCGGCGTTCCCGCGATGTCGCGGACGAAGCTCTGGTCGATCTTCAGCACGTCGACCGGCAGCTCCTTGAGGTGCGAGAGCGAGGAGAAGCCGGTGCCGAAATCGTCGAGCGCCACCCGGACGCGGTGCGCGCGCAGCACCTCGAGCGCGCGCACCACATATTCGCTGTTCTTGCCGAGGAAGGCGGTGCGCTCGGTGATCTCCACCTCGAGCAGCTCCGGCGGCACCTTCGCCCGCTTCAGCCTGGCCAGCAATTGCTCGGCATAATCGTCCTTCCGGAACTCCGCCGCCGAGGTGTTGATCGCGACATGGTGGAAGTCGAGCCCCTGGCCGAGCCAGCGGCGCATGTCGGCGAACACCTTCTCCTGCATGCGCGCGCCGATCTGGCTGGCCAGCTCGACGTCGCCGAAGGCTTCGGCGATCGTCGCCGGCGGCTGCACGCCGAGGCTCGGATGGCGCCAGCGCAGCAGCGCCTCGAAACCGGTCAGGCGGCCGGTGCGAAGGTCGGTCTTGGGCTGGTAATAAGGCTCGATCAGCCCTTCGCGGATCGCGTCCCGCGCGAGGTTCAGCATCGAGATCCGGTTCTGCATCTCGGCCCGCATGTCCGCCGAGAACATGGTGACGCTGCCGCGGTGCGAGAGCTTGGCGGCGTAGAGCGCGAGATCGGCATTCTTCATCAATTCGTCGGGCGTCTCGCCCTGGTCGGGGAAGATCGCGGCGCCGACGCTCGCGCGGCAGTCGAGCGCGCGCCCGAAATGGCTGAACGGGACCTGCAGCCGCTCCAGGATCGGCGGCACGATCAAGGCCATGTCGGCCTCGCTGCCGAGATGCCGCAGGATCACCGCGAACTCGTCGCCCCCGAGCCGGGCCACCGTATCGGTGGAGCGCACCGCCAGCCGCAGCCGCTCGGCGAAGACCCGCAGCAGAGCGTCGCCGGCATCGTGGCCGCGATCGTCGTTGACCTCCTTGAAATGATCGATGTCGAGGACGAGCAGGCCGACCCGGTCGCCGTTCTCCTTCGCCTCCTGCAGCGTCTCTTGGAGCTGCTCGTGGAAGAAGCGACGATTGGGGAGGCCGGTCATCGCGTCGTGGCCCGCGGCCCAGCGCACCCGCTCGACCGTCCGCCTCTGCTCGGTGACGTCGCGGGAGATGGCGAGCAGGGCGCCGGGCTGGTCGGTTTCGCCGCGCACCGGCGTGATCGCGACATCCCACCAGGTCTCGGCGCCGCCCTGCGCGCGGGTGCAGCCGGTGAAACGCCCGACGCCGCCCTCGCGCGCTTCCATGATCGCCTGCGCGAGCCCTTCGCCGGCGGCGGCGGGCCAGCATGAAGCCCACGGCTTGTCCGCGAGGGCAGCGAAATCCTCGGCGCCGGCGGCGACGAGGCCGTGGCCGTTGAGAAAGGTCAGCCGCCCTTCCGGATCAAGCAGGGCGATGCAATCGGCGCTCGCCTCGGTGATGCTGAGATTCAGCGCCGCTCCGGCCCGGGCCGCCTCCTCGGCGCGCTTGCGGTCCGTGACGTCCATATGCGCGCCCACCGCCCCGATCATCCGGCCTTCGGCGTCGCGCAGATAGCGGGTGCGGTTGAACATCCAGCGCACCTCGCCGTCATCGGCGCGGACGATGCGGAACTCGTTCTCGATCGACTCCGCGTTGGACGCCATCGCCGCCCGGCCCTCGCGCGCGGCCTTCTCGCGATCGTCCGGGTGAATTCGCGCGGCATATTCCGCTTCGGTGAGCTGCGGCATGTTCTCGTCCAGCCCGAGGTTGCGGTAGAATTGCTTCGAGCAGACCGAAACCATGTTCGCATCGGTTTGATAGGTGCCGATACGGGCGGCGCGCTGCACGAGCTGCATATGCTCTTCGCCGGCGAGCAGCTTCTGCTCGGCGAGCTTGCGCTCGGTATCGTCGAAGACGAGGCCGGCGAGGCGGGTCAGATTCCCCTTCGCGGAAGGAATGGCGTGGCTGAGGCTGCGCAGCCAGCGGATTCCGCCGTCCGGATCGCACACCCGGAATTCGAGCGCGACCGGCTTCGATCCGCAATCCTTTTCCGACGCGATCGGCGGCGGGATATCGAGATCGCCGGGATGGAGCAGAGTGCGCCATTCGGCGTGGCTGAGATGGGGTCCGTGCGACTCCGGCAGGCCGTAGATGCGCAGCGCCTCGGGGGTCAGCCACAGCGAATAATCTTCGAGGTCCAGCTCGAAGAGGCCGGCATCGGCGCCCTGCACCGCCATGTGCAGCATGGTGATCGCGCGGTCCCGCTGCTCATCCACCTCGTGGCGCGCGGTGATGTCGAGCAGCAATGCGATCGCGGATTCGACCTCGCCTCTCTCGTCGCGGACGAAGGACACCTGGATCTCGCACCAGATCACCGAACCGTCCGGGCGGACGTAGCGCCGCTCGGCGGCATAGGGGGTGCCCGCCGCCGCATGCGCCTCGAAGGCGCGGGCATGCTCGGCTGCGTCGTCCGGATGGAGCAGGGCCGCGAGCGGCAGCCCGTTCAACTGCTCGGCGGTGCGGCCGAGCATCCGGCACAGGGCGTCGTTCACCGAGATCACGTTGCCGGCGCGGTCGCGATGGAGGATGCCGACCAGGGCCTGCTTGAACAGGGTCGACAATTGCGCCTCGCCGGCGCGCAGGGCGGCCTCGGCGAGCTTCTGCCTGCTGTTGTCGAACAGATAGCCTTCGAGCAGATTGCGTCCGTCCGCCTGCCGCACCGCGGCGCCGTGCTCGACCAGCCAGCGCACGTCGCCGTCGCGGTGTACGATCCGATAGTCGAGCTGGCAGCGGCCGGTCGCGGCGAGCTCGGCCGTGCGCCACCGCTCGCAGGCGGCGCGATCGTCCGGGTGAACGATGTCGGCCCAGCGCAGGCGCCCGCTGGTGAAGTCGCGGGCGGGGCAGCCGGTCAGCGCCTCGATCTGGTCGCTGACATACAGGACGCGCCAGGGGGCCTTGGCCTCGCAGCGATAGACGGCCCCGGGCAGGTGCGCGATCAGCCCGGCGAGGCCGGCAGGGTCGCGGCTCCGAGGCGCGCGGCCGGGTGCGTCCTGCGATGCGGTGTCGCTGTCCCCCCGGCAAGGATCGGCGCCGTGAAAGTCCACGAATATGCCCCGCGGCGGTGGCTTGGGTTGCGTCCGGATTCTGCGCCCGGCGGGTTACGAAGACGTTAAGTCGAAGGCCGTAACAATGCTCTGCCGAGACCCATCCCGGCGCGCCAGGGCACGATCGCCGCCTCAGGCCTTCGCCTGTCGCACCAGCCATTCTCCAGCATGGCCCGAAGACCGGCTCGGGCCGAATGGAGGGCGGTCCGTCCCCCGGACGGCCCTATTTGCCCTCCCGCCCGAGCCACTCTTCGAGCCATTTGATCGTATAATCGCCGGCCTGGAATTCGGGATCGTCGATCAGCTTCTGGTGGAGCGGGATCGTCGTCTTCATGCCCTCGATGACGAACTCTTCGAGCGCGCGGCGCAGGCGGCGGATCGCGCCCTGGCGCGTGGTGCCGTAGACGATCAGCTTGGCGATCATCGAATCGTAATAAGGCGGCACCCGATAGCCGGCGTAGAGGCCGCTATCGACGCGCACGTTCATCCCGCCCGGCGCATGATATTGCTTCACCAGGCCGGGCGAGGGCGCGAAGGTCCAGGGGTCCTCGGCGTTGATCCGGCATTCGATCGAATGGCCGCGGAAATTGACGTCCTGCTGGCGCAGGGTCAGGCCGTGCCCGTCGGCGATGCGGATCTGTTCGCGGACGAGGTCGAGCCCGGTGATCGCCTCGGTCACCGGATGCTCGACCTGCAGCCGCGTGTTCATCTCGATGAAGTAGAATTCCCCATTCTCCCAGAGGAATTCGATCGTGCCGGCGCCGCGATAGCCCATGTCGGCCATCGCCCTGGCGACGATCCCGCCCATCCGCTCGCGCTCCTCCGGCGTGACGACGGGGGAGGGGGCCTCCTCCAGCACCTTCTGGTGGCGGCGCTGCAGCGAGCAGTCGCGCTCGCCGAGGTGGATGGCATTGCCCTTGCCGTCGCCGAACACCTGGAACTCGATGTGGCGCGGGTCGCCGAGATATTTCTCGATGTAGACGGTGTCGTCGCCGAACGCGCTCTTCGCCTCGCTGCGCGCCTGCGCCATCTGGGCCTCGAGCTGACTCTCCGCAGTGACCACCTTCATGCCGCGGCCGCCGCCGCCGGAGGCCGCCTTCACGATCAAAGGATAGCCGGTCGTCTCCGCGACCTGCTTGGCCTCGGCGAACGTCTCGACCGGACCGGCCGAGCCGGGAACGAGCGGGAGGCCGAGCTTGGCCGCGGTCGTCTTGGCCTCGATCTTGTCGCCCATCGTGCGGATATGCTCGGGCTTCGGGCCGATCCAGATGATGTTGTGGCTCTCGACGATCTCGGCGAAGCGCGCATTCTCGCTGAGGAAGCCGTAGCCCGGATGGATCGCGTCGGCATGGCTGATCTCGGCCGCCGAGATGATCGCCGGGATGTTCAGATAGGAATCGGCGGCCGGCGGCGGCCCGATGCAGACCGCCTCATCGGCGAGGCGGACGTGCATCGCGTCGGTGTCCGCGGTCGAATGGACCGCGACCGTCTTGATCCCCATTTCGTGGCAGGCGCGATGGATGCGGAGCGCGATCTCGCCGCGATTGGCGATCAGGACCTTCTCGATCGCCATTACTCGATGATCGCCAGCGGCTGATCATATTCGACCGGCTGGGCGTCCTGGACCAGGATCTGGCGGACGACGCCCCCGCGCGGGGCGGCGATCGGGTTCATCACCTTCATCGCCTCGATGATCAGCAGGGTCTCGCCCTCGGCGACGCGGGCGCCAACGCTGACGAACGGCGCCGCGCCGGGCTCGCCGGAGAGGTAGACGGTGCCGACCATCGGCGACTTGACCGCGCCGGGATGGCTTGCCGGACTCTGCTCGGCCGGCGCCGGTTGAGGCGCGGCCGGAGCGGGCGCGGCGGCCGGCGCCGGTGCGGCATGGACGACCGGCGCGGCGGCCGCGGCGGCGAGCGACAGCTTGCGCTTCACGACGATGCGCCGGCCATTGTCCTCGACCTCGATCTCGCTGAGGTCGTTCTCGTCGAGCATCTCGGCGAGCTTCTTCACCAGCTCGGTGTCGACCCGCATCGGCTCGTCATGATTGTCTTTGTCGTCGCTCATCGGATCCCCTTTAATGGGCCGCCGCCCTGTCAGAGTCGGGCCGCGGCGTCCAGAGCAAGCTCGTAGCCAAGTGCGCCGAAGCCGGCGATCGTTCCTTTGGCCGCGCTGGCGACCAGCGACCGCCGGCGGAAGGAGTCGCGCGCCTGCGGATTGGAGAGATGGACCTCGATCACCGGCACCTGGATCGCCTTGATCGCATCGTGCAGCGCCACCGACGTGTGGGTGAAGCCGCCCGCATTGAGCAGCACCGCCTTGGCGCCCTCGCGATTGGCCTCGTGCAGCCAGTCGATCAGATGGCCCTCATGGTTGGACTGGCGCATGTCGATGGCGACCCCGAGCCCCTTCGCATGCGCCTCCAGCCGGTCGCCGATGTCGTCGAGCGTGTCCGCGCCGTAGATTTCCGGCTCGCGCAGCCCGAGCAGATTGAGGTTCGGCCCGTTCAGCACGTAGATCAGAGGTGGCGTCGCCATGGCCGGCCCCTATATGACGCCCGCATTCCAAGCGCAAAGGTCCAGCGAGTCATGGTTCAGGACGGCACGATCTCGATCCGCGTCAATGGCGGCCACCGCCGGGTGACCGCCGGGATCAGCGTCGCCGACCTCGCGCTGGAGCTCGGGCTGGAACCGACCAAGGTCGCGGTCGAGCGCAATCTGGAGATCGTGCCGCGTTCCACGCTGGCGGACGTGCGGGTCGAGGACGGCGACGATTTCGAGATCGTGACTTTCGTCGGCGGTGGCTGACCACGCTCTCGAGAGAGCCGCATCCCTTGGAAATCACCAAAATCAAACCGTTGCCGAAGCTTACCTCAGCCACGAGGTTGTCGAACTCGGGTAGGAGGCGATGTCGATCCAATAGTTTTCCGGGTGAGGCATTCTGCTATCTCCGCAATACAGGATGGCTTACGCCGGCTGCGATCCTCATTATAGCGGCGGCGCCCCTCGAAGGAACGGATCCACCCAAGTGAATGCAGAAAGCCGTATCGCAGCGCCCGATAATCAGGCGGACGACTCCTGGACGGTCGCCGGCCGCCGCTTCACCTCGCGGCTGATTGTCGGCACCGGCAAATATAAGAGCTTCGAGCAGAATGCGGCGGCGGTCGCGGCGTCGGGCGCCGAGATCGTCACCGTCGCGGTGCGAAGGGTCAACGTCTCCGATCCCCGCCAGCCTCTGCTCACCGACCATATCGATCCGAAACGGATCACCTACCTGCCCAACACCGCCGGCTGCTTCACCGCGGAGGAGGCGATCCGGACCTTGCGGCTGGCGCGCGAGGCGGGCGGCTGGGAGCTGGTGAAGCTCGAAGTGCTCGGCGAGGCGAAGACCCTCTATCCCGACATGCGCGAGACGCTGCGGGCGACCGAGATCCTGGTCCGCGAGGGCTTCAAGCCGATGGTCTATTGCGTCGACGATCCGATCGCCGCGAAGCAGCTCGAGGAGGCCGGCGCGGTCGCGATCATGCCGCTCGGCGCGCCGATCGGCTCCGGCCTCGGCATCCAGAACCGGGTCACGATCCGGCTGATCGTGGAAGGCGCCGGCGTGCCGGTGCTGGTCGATGCCGGCGTGGGCACCGCGTCCGATGCTGCGGTGGCGATGGAATTGGGCTGCGACGGCGTGCTGATGAACACTGCGATCGCCGAGGCGAAGGATCCGATCGCGATGGCCCGCGCGATGAAGCTCGCGGTCGAGGCCGGCCGGCTCGCCTATCGCGCCGGGCGCATGGGCCAGCGCCGCTATGCCGATCCGTCCAGCCCGCTTGCGGGGTTGATCTGACGCCCCCGGCTCATACGGGCTTTATCCGGGCACGCTCCCTCTCATCTCGACGGTTCGCTCCCGAAACGACAGGAACCGGAAACCACTGATCCAAGTTGTCTTTTCCGTTGACGCGGCGGCGCTGTGCCGCCGGCACTTGCAAGTGGAGGATGTCCTCATGGGCGATTTCAACAAGGATCAGGGCCAGACGGGTCAAGGCGGCGAGTTCGGCAACAAGTCGGCGTTCGGCCAGTTCGACAACGACCAGAACCAGCAGGACCGCATCGACCGCACCGAGCAGGACAGCGAGGAATTCGAAGGCGCCGACACCGGCGGCAAGAGTTCCGGCCGCGAGCAGGAAATGGGCGGCAAGGGCGGCCAGTCCGGCCAGGACAGCGGGAAGGGCGGCCAGTCCGGCCAGGACTGGGGCAGCGAGAAGGGCCAGCAGGGCGACTACAGCCAGAAGAGCCAGTTCGACCAGCAGGAGCAGAACCAGGATCGCGGCCAGCAGCAGGGCGGCGACCAATATAACAAGGGCGGCCAGGACAGCGACCGCTGATTGCCAACGCCTGACGACAGGAGCCGCGGCCGGGTCTTCCGGCCGCGGCTTTTTGTTGCGCGCCCGCGTGGGCAAGCTCTACTTGTCCCAATGAAGCGCAGCCTGCTCCGCAGCCGCGACGGCGATGCCGAGGAGCGGGTCGGCGCGATCGAATTGTTCTTCGATCTCGTCTTCGTCTTCGCGGTCACCCAGATCTCCCACATCCTGATCCTCCACCCGGATCCGGCCGGCTATGCCGAGGCCGCGATCCTCTTCGTCGCGATCTGGTGGGTCTGGGTGGAGACCGCCTGGGTCACCAACTGGCTCGACGTCGAGCGGATGCCGGTGCGCACCCTCCTGTTCGCGCTGATGGCGGGCGCCCTGCTGATGGCGATCAGCATGCCGGAAGCCTTTGCGGGCCGGGCGATGATCTTCATCACTGCCTATCTGGCGGTCCAGCTCGGGCGCCACCTCTTCATGCTGCTTGCGCTGAGGGGCCGCAGCCGCGAGAATTTCCGCAACTTCCTTCGCATCCTCGTCTGGGCTTCGATCGAGGCGCCGTTCTGGGTGGCCGGCGCGCTGCTGCACGACGTGGCGGCGCGGATGATCCTGTGGATGCTGGCCCTGGCCTTGCTCAACCTCGCGCCCGCGGTCGGTTTCGTGCTGCCCTGGCTTGGCCGCAGCGAGACGCGGACCTGGAACATCGAGGGCCATCATTTCTCGGAGCGCTGCGGCCTGTTCATCATTATCGCGCTCGGCGAATCGATCGTGGTCACCGGCGCCGCCTTCGGCGAGGTGCCGTGGAGCGGGGCTGCGATCGCCGCCTTCGCCGCCGCCTTCGTCGGCGCGATCGCGATGTGGTGGCTCTATTTCGACATCGGCGCCGAGCGCGCAGCGCGGCAATTGGCCAGCAACGAGGATCCGGGCCGGATGGCGCGGCTCGCCTACACCTATTTCCACCTGCCGATCGTCGCCGGCATCGTCGTCACCGCGGCCTCGGACGGCATGGCGCTGGCGCAGCCGGGCGGCGTCCCGCCGCCGGGCGTCGCCGCCGCCCTGCTCGGCGGCCCGGCCCTCTATCTGTTCGGCAATCTCCTGTTCAAGCGGAGCAGCGGCGGCGCCCATTTCCCGCTTTCCCACCTGGTCGGGCTCGGCCTGCTCGCTTTGGCCGCGCCGTTCGCCCTGCGCCTCTCGCCTTTGCGCCTGTCGCTCGCGGCGACCGCGGTGCTGGTGCTGGTCGCAATCTGGGAGATGCTGTCCCTGCGAGACACGCGCCGGACGCTCCGCATTTGAGAGGTTTTGGCCGGCAGCCGGAACGCGGCCTCATTCGGCAGGTTTAGACGCGCGTAGGCGAGGATGGACGACTTCGCAACCTCACGAAACCAGATGGTCGAGCGCCAGATCGCAGCCCGCGGCATCAGGTCCCCGCGCCTGCTGGCGGCGATGCGCGAGGTGCCGCGCGAAGCCTTCGTGTCCGCGGCGCTGGCCGGGCAGGCCTATGAAGATTCGCCGCTGCCGATCGAGGCGGACCAGACCATCTCGCAGCCCTATATCGTCGCCCTGATGATCGAGGCGGCCGGCGTGGCGCCGGGTGACAAGGTGCTCGAGATCGGCGCCGGCTCCGGTTACGCCGCCGCGGTGATGGGCCGGATCGCCGAGGAGGTGATCGCGATCGAGCGGCACGCCGAGCTCGCCGCCTTGGCGGAGACGCGGATGCGGCGGCTTGGCTACGACAATGTCCGCATCCTGCACGGCGACGGCTCGGCCGGCCTGCCCGAGCAGGCGCCGTTCCACGCGATTCTCGCCGCAGCGAGCGGCAGCCACGTTCCCGAGGCGCTGAAGGCGCAGCTCGCGATCGGCGGCACCTTGGTGATGCCGATCGGCGAGCCGGGCGCGGTGCAAAGCCTGGTCAAGCTGACCCGCACCGCCGAGGACTCCTACGACAGCGAGGATCTCGGCCCCGTCCGCTTCGTGCCCCTGATCGGCGAGCAGGGCTGGACCGAGCGTGGCGA
Organism: Sphingomonadaceae bacterium; assembly: GCA_019239785.1. Taxonomy (GTDB): domain Bacteria; phylum Pseudomonadota; class Alphaproteobacteria; order Sphingomonadales; family Sphingomonadaceae; genus Allosphingosinicella. Next base: position 6,311 of record JAFAZM010000317.1, on the reverse strand, counting down.
GCGGCGCTCGCCGCCGGCCGCGCGGATGCGCGCCGCCGCCGAGCCGCTGCCGCGGATCGACGATCCAGCCTTCGCCAAGGCGTTCGACCGGTTCGGCGATGCGCGCGTGGTGCTGCTCGGCGAGGCCAGCCACGGCACCAGCGAATTCTACCGCGCCCGGGCCGCGATCACCCGACGCCTGATCGAGGGCCACGGCTTCACCATCGTCGCCGTCGAGGCGGACTGGCCGGACGCGGCCAATGTCGACCGCTTCGTCCGCCACCGGCCGCGGCGCGACGGCGAGGAGGCGGCCTTCCGCCGCTTCCCGACCTGGATGTGGCGCAATGCCGAGGTGGAGGCGTTCGTCTCCTGGCTGCGCAGCCACAACGAACGGCGCGAGCCCGAGGCGATGGCGGGCTTCTACGGGCTCGACCTCTACAATCTCCCCGGCTCGATGCGCGCGGTGATCGACTATCTCGAGGATGTCGACCCCGAGGCGGCCGCCCTGGCGCGCGAGCGCTATGCCTGCCTGATGCCCTGGAGCCGCGATCCCGCGCTTTACGGCCGGCTCGCCGTCACCGAGGGCTATGCCCGCTGCCGCGCCCCGGTCGTGGCTATGCTGCGCGAGCTGCAGGCGAAGCGGCTGAGCTACATCGCCGAGAACGGCGAGGAATGGCTCGACGCCGCCGCCAATGCCCGCTTGGTGCAGAATGCCGAGGCTTATTATCGGGCGATGTACGAGGGCGCGGCGGAGAGCTGGAACCTGCGCGACACTCACATGTTCGAGACCCTCTGCCAGCTGCTCGACGCCAAAGGGGAAAATGCGAAGGCGGTGGTCTGGGCCCATAACAGCCATATCGGCAATGCCGCCTTCACCGAGATGGGCCAGGTCCGCGACGAGCTCAACATCGGCCAGCTCGTCAAGGAGAGGTTCGGCGAGCGGGCGCGGCTGATCGGCTTCGGCACCCATGCCGGCACGGTCGCGGCGGCGACCGACTGGGACGGGCCGATGGAGGTGAAGCAAGTTCGGCCCTCGCTCGAAGGCAGCTACGAGCGGCTCTCGCACGAGACCGGCCTGCCGCGCTTCCTGCTCGATTTGCGCGATTCCGAAGCCGGCGCGCCTTTGCTGGAGCCGCGGCTGGAACGGTTCATCGGCGTCATCTACCGGCCCGAGACCGAACGCTGGAGCCATTATGCCCAAGCGATCCTGCCGCGCCAGTTCGACGCCTGGGTCTGGTTCGACGAGACCGAGGCCGTCCGCCCGCTCCCCGGCGCCGAAGCGCCCGGCGAGGACGATATGTGGCCGTTCGGCTTGTAGGGCCTGTCTTCAGGAGGCCAGGGTCCGGTCCCCGACCCTTGCTCAGCTACGGGAGGGCCGCCGGTGCAATCGCGTATCGTCAAACCGCCGGTAGGCGGCGTCGATCCGCGCCTGAATGAAGTCGCGGTGCTCCGTCGTCAGCCTGCCGCCGTCGCTCTCACGCAAGGCGAGCGCCTCCTCGCGCAGGCCGCGCAGCTCGGCGATCAGCCGGGTGTAACCGGGGGTGACGCGAAGCGGGAGAGAAGGCCCTGGCGGGCCGTAGATGATCGGCGCCGGCGTGAGCTGGGTCTGCGCGGCAGCCGGCGATATGCAGCTGAGAATGACGCCGGTGAGCAGGACGGCTTTTCTCATGGCTCCCTCCCTCTCCAACGCACGACAAAGGGCCGGTTCCAGGAACCCATTCGCGGCTGAACTCCGGCTTAACGGGCGACGAGACTGGCGGCGGGATCGAGGAGGATTTGCTCAGCGGCCCAGCACGTCGGAGACCGCCGCGAACGGCCGCGACAGGGTCTGGAAGACGGTGACCCCGAGGCTGGCGATCAGCAGGGCGGCGAGCAGGGCGATCACGGCGAACTCCATCCGGCCGGCCATGGCGCGGGCGACGCCGGCGCGCCGCGCCGGCCCGGCGGAACGCCGCGCGGGCGCAAGCACCTCCGCCGAAACGCCGCGAAGCATTGCCGCCACGTTGATCCGCTCGCACGTGTTGACGCCGAAGCGACGGTCGCGGCGCCAGACGACGATGCCGACGATCTGGTGGCCGGCCCATTCGACGTCGACATAGGTGCCGCGCGCCGGCGGGTTGCCGGCCTGGATCATCATTCCGCGCGCTGAGATATCGCGGACGCAGACGTCCGCGCGCGGCCCTCCGGCGCGCATCGTCGCGCGAATCATGACCTTGTGGCGCGGCTCGCGCGCGATCTGCATGCGCCGACCTTCTCCCTTCCCCCCGCCTAAGTTCTTCTGGAGGCGTTAATTTCGGCTCAATTCGATAGGCCGCTTTATTACCGGGAGTGGGGCAGGCCGCGCGCCGCGGCGCCGCTTCGCCGCCCGGCCGAGCGGAACCACGGCCGCCGCGCTTCGTTGCACATCCGACTTGTTTTTCAAGGAGATGGACGATGGGCGAGCTTGCCGACAAGATCAAAGGCAATGTCAACGAAGCGGTCGGCCGCGCGAAGCAGGAAAGCGACGATCCTGATACGCGCGACGAAGGCGCCGGCCAGGAGCTGAAAGGCAAGGGCCAGCAGCTCAAGGGCGACATCAAGGGCGCGATCAACCGCCTCTGAGCGACGATCGACAATGGCGGCAGCCGCGGTCCGAAAGGGCCGCGGCTCTTTCGCATCGAACGGGCCTCGCCTAAGCTTCGGCCGATGGCGTCGAAGACGAGCATCCGCGAGCATGTCCGCGCCTGCCGCTGGCGCGCTCTCGCCGACGATCTGGACGCCCGGCCCGATCTGCTCGAGGCGCGCGACGAGCGCGGCCGCAATGGGCTCCATCTCTGCTGCGCCACGCCTGGCGGCGCGGCCGACAACAGCATCCGCACCGTCGATCTTCTGCTCGCGCGAGGGCTCGGCCTGGAAACGCCCGCCTTTACCGAGGGCGAATGGCAGGCGACGCCGCTCTGGTTCGCGATCGCCTGGGGCAGGAACCTGCCGCTCGCGGAGCATCTGCTGAAATTGGGCTCGACGCCGCGTTTCTGCCTGTTCGCCGCAATCTGGAACCACGATTCCGACGCGATCCGCCTGCTGCTCGCGCATGGCGCCGAGGTGGATGAGCCGGGCGGCGGCGAGACGCCGTTGCTCGGCGCGATCGCCTGGAGCCGCTTCGGGCCAGCCGAGACCTTGCTTGCCGCCGGCGCCGATCCCAACGCCCGCAATGCGAAGGGCGAGACGGCCCTGCACCTGATGCTCAGGAAGGGCAGCGCGATCGAACATCTGCGCCTGTTCGCCCGCTATGGTGCCCGCGGCGACATTCCGGGCGCGGACGGCCGCACGGCGATCCATATCTTGCGCCGCAAGCGCGGTCCCGAATTCCGCGCGCTTGCGGATGACCTGAAGAGCGCCTGATCTGCCGAAGCCCTCCCCCGCCGGGGAGAGGGAGAGCTTGTCAGCCCGTTACCAGCGCCCGCTGGTCCTCGCGACCCATGCTGAGCAGGATCGGGTCGTCGCCCGTCTGCATGTCCTGGAAATCCTGCTTCGACCTGATCCCCTGCCATTCGATCGCGATCAAAGCCTGGGCGATGGCGCCGCCGAGCGTGTCGCCGGGGCCGAGCAGGATGATCCGATCCGGCGCATATTCGCGCATCGCGACCTGGATCGCGCGGGTGAAATCGTAGGTTTCGAGGATCTGCGTGACGAAGGTGTAATGCTGCAGCGTCGCGGCATCGACCGCGAAGGGCCGCCAGATCGTGCCGCGCCCGTCGATCATCGGCAGCTCCGGCGAACCGAACCAAGTTGGCGGCAATTGCGCCATCGCCCGTTCCGACGAGCCCTGCATCAACGGGCTGTGGAAGGGGCCGTGATTGACCAGCCGCAGCGGCTCGCGGCCGGGCAGCGGCGGCGCCTGGGCGAGCAGGGCGCCGAGCCCCGCCTCGTTGCCGGCGAAGACCAGCATCCCGCCGAGCGCGATCGAGAGGTAGAGCTGGGCCCCGGACCGGCCGTTGATCTCGCCGGCCAGCGTGAGCAGCGTTTCGCGAAGGCCTTCCGCCTCCTGCCATTGCTCGTCGACCAGCGACAGCAGCACCTGGCCGCCCGGCTCCCCTGCCTGGCTGTTCTGGCCCATCGCGTCGATGATCGAAAAGCCGTGCGCGAGACCGACCGCGCCGGCGCAGGCGAGCGTCGTATACCAGCCCATCGAATTGCCGGTGATCGCGACCAGGTCGTGGCGCGAGCGGTCGATGGCGAGGAAATCGGCGTAGGAGGCGGTGAAGATCAACGGCGAGGCGATGTCGCCGCGGGTGTGGAGCGCGGGACTGTAGCGCTCGGCGCCGTCTAGCTCCGAAACGGTCGGCTCGCCGCGCTCCGCGCGGATGCGGTCGACAGTCGCCAGCAGCTTCGCCTTGTCGGGGTGCAGGCGCTTCAGATAGCCGAGCTCGTTCTTGCCGTAGGTGCCCCGGCCCGGGCAGACGACCAGAGCCGCCGGCCGCTCAGCCATTGCCGACCGCCTTCCGTCCGGCGAGGTCGAGCGCCGCGGCGACGATGGTGTCGCGGCTCGGCAGGGTGAGCGTCGCCGCGCGGCCGAGCGGGATGAAGCTGTCCTCGGCGGTGAGCCGTGCGCAGGGGGTGCCCGGCAGCCGCTCGGCAAACAAAGCCATCAGCGCCTCGCTCTGCGAGCCGGTGCGGCGGCATTCGTCGACGATCAGCACGCGGTCACAGCCGGCGACGCCGTCGAGGATCGCCTGTTCGTCGAGGGGGGCGAGCCAGCGCAGGTCTATCACCCTGAGATTCAGGCCGTGATCCTCGCGCAATATCTTCTCCGCCTGCCGCGAGAGATAATAGCCGTTGCCGTAGGTCACGATGGCGAGGTCGGTGCCGTCGCCATGCCGGCCGATCTCGCCGAGCCTGATCGGCTTCGCCTCGCCCGGGGCGGCATAAGGCGCGGTCCAAAGCCCGTCGCCCTCCTCGTGCAGGTCGCGGGTCATGTAAAGCGCGATCGGCTCCAGGAAGACGATCACCCTCTGCTCCTCGCGCGCCAGCCGCTCGCATTCGCGAAGCATCTCCACCGCGTCGGCGCCGTTGCTTGGGCAGGCGAGGATCAGGCCCGGAATGTCGCGGAAGATTGCGAGGCTGTTGTCGTTGTGGAAATGGCCGCCGAACCCCTTCTGGTAGCCGAGCCCGGCGATCCGGATGATCATCGGGTTGGTGTACTGGCCGTTCGAGAAGAAGCTGAGCGTCGCCGCCTCGCCCCTGATCTGGTCCTCGGCATTGTGGACGTAGGCGAGGAACTGGATCTCGGTGATCGCGAGCAGGCCATTATGCGCCGCGCCGATGCCGAGCCCCAGGATGCTCTGCTCGTCGAGCAAAGTGTTGATCACCCGGGCCGAGCCGAACCTCTCGTGCAGCTTGGCAGTGACGTTGTAGACGCCGCCCTTCGGCCCGACATCCTCGCCGGCGACGATGATGTTGGGGTGCGCGAGCATCAGGTCCGCAAGCGCCCAGCTCAGCAGCCGCGCCATATGCTGCGGCTTCTCCATCAGGGCCGCATCGCGGGCGAAGAGGGCGGTCCGCTCCTCCGGCGACGGACTGTTCGCCTTCGCCGGCTGCGGCGCAAGCGGCGGAATCAGGCTCTGCATCACCGCTTTGGACGTGGTGAGCTTGGGCCGGCGGATCGCCTGCTCGGCGATCCGGTCCAGGTCCGCCTCGGTGTCATTGTAGATGTCGAGGATCTGCTTCGGCTGGAGCAGGCCCTGCTCGACCAGCAGCGACGCACTGAAGACCAGGGGATCGCGGTCCTCGTCCGCCTCGATGTGTGATTTCGGCAGGTAGGTAGCCTGCATGTCCGAGCCGGCATGGCCGTAAAGCCGGACCGTATCCATGTGCAGGAAGACCGGCCTGCGCTTGCTGCGCGCATGCTCCGCGGCGAGGCGGGCGCCGCGCCAGGCGTCGACCATGTCAAGCCCGCTACAATGTACGTAGCGCAAGCCCGCCCTGTCGTGGAACTGCGCTTCGATCCAGCCGCCCGGCGTCCGCGTCGAGATGCCGATGCCGTTGTCCTCGCACAGGAAGACGAGCGGCATCGGCGTGCCCTGATAGGCGGCCCAGCCGGCACTGTTGAACGCGCCCTGCGCGGTCGAATGATTGGCCGAGGCGTCGCCGAAGCTGGCAAGGACGATCGAATCCGGGCGGAGGGGTGTGTCTTCCAGCTTCAGCATCCGGGCGATGCCGATGCTGAACGCGGCGCCAACCGCCTTCGGCAAATGCGAGGCGATCGTGCTGGTCTGCGGCGGGATCGAGAGCGGCTTCGATCCGATCACCTTGTGCCGGCCGCCGGAGATCGGATCCTCGGCCGAGGCGGCGAA
>JAFAZM010000208.1 GCA_019239785.1 Sphingomonadaceae bacterium | reverse complement strand
TCCAGCGCGGCGCCGTCGAGCGCGCCCGCCGCAATCTGGAGCGGGTGCAGACCCTCTGCCATCAGCCCTGCCCGCAGGCGCAGCAGCTCAGCGCCGCGATCCAGCGCGGCCCGCCCGCCGAGGTCCTCGCCGCCCAGCAGCCCGAGCAGGGCGCCCCGCCGCCGGCCCAGGCGCGGACCCCTCGGCCGAACTAGGGGTGTTGCGCCGGCTGCTCGCCAGCGCGCTGGCCGTGCTGCCGTCGCCCGTCTTGGCCGCGGATTGGTGGTATCTCAGCGTCACCGGAGATCCCGGCGACCAATATGCCGCTTATGCCGACCTGGGGAGCCGCAGCCGAACCGGCGATCGCGTCACCATAAGCGAAGCGAGCGAATATGAGCGCGCGACCGAGCGAGGCATCGTCTCGGGACGCTTCCGGACCGTTTACGATTGCCGGGCCCGCACCGCGCAGATCGTCGATGCAATCTTCTATGGGCCCGATGGCCGGGAGCGCGAGCGGTCGTCGGGCGACCCTGCGCCGCACGGCATCGAGGCCGGCAGCGTCTACGAGATGAAGATGCAATTCGCTTGCGGCGAGACAGAGGGGCTGGAGCAGCTTGGCAGGCTCGGCGTACGGGAGCAGGCGCTGCTGCTTTTTCGCGACCGTACCCGCTATCTTGCGGCGCATTCTGCCAAGCGCTGACCCAGCGCCACGAAATCCTCGACCGACAAAGTCTCAGCCCGGCGCTCGGGATCGATGCCGAGCCCTTCGAGCGCCGCCACCGCCCCAGGCACCGCCGCCAGCGAGCGCCGCAGCATCTTGCGCCTCTGCCCGAACGCCGCGGCGGTGAGCCGCTCCAGCGTCTCCGGATCGACCCCCTCGGGCTGTGCGGCCGGGACGATATGGACGACCGCCGACATCACCTTGGGCGGCGGCACGAAGGCGGAGCGGTGGACCTTCAGCGCCAGCTTCGCCGCGCTCCGCCACTGGGCGAGCACGGCGAGCCGGCCGTAGGCGGCGCTGCCGGGCCGGGCGACGATCCGCTCCGCCACCTCCTGCTGGAACATCAGGGTCAGCGAGCGCCACCAGGGCGGCCAGGCCTTGCCGCCGAGCCAGCGCACCAGCAGGGCGGTGCCGACATTGTAGGGCAGGTTGGCGACGACATGGGCCGGGCCGATCTCTTCCACCTCATCGATGGCGAGCGCATCCTCCTCGCGCACGGTCAGGCGCCCCGGAAAGGCCGCCTGCAGCTCGGCGAGCGGCGCCAGGCAGCGCCGGTCGCGCTCCAACGCGACGACCTCCGCGCCGGCGCGGAGCAAGGCGCGGGTGAGCCCGCCGGGGCCCGGCCCGACCTCGTAGACCCGCGCACCCTCCAGCGGCCCCGGTATCCTTGCGATCCGATCCAGCAATTGCTCGTCGAGCAGGAAATTCTGGCCGAGCGCCTTCGAAGCGCTGAGCCCGTGGCGCGCGATCACTTCGCGCAGCGGCGGGAGCGTCCCGGCTTCGCTCACGCCTCGGCGAGCCGGCGCGCGCAGTCTCCCGCCGTGCGGATGGCGGCGATCATCGATCTCGGATCGGCGAGTCCCTTGCCGGCAATGTCGAAGGCGGTGCCGTGATCGGGTGAGGTGCGGGCGATCGGCAGGCCGAGCGTCACGTTGACGCCCTCCTCGAAGTCGAGCGTCTTCAGCGGGATCAGACCCTGGTCGTGATACATGCAGAGCGCCACATCGTAGGTCGGCCGCCGCTGCGCGCTGAACAAGATGTCGGGCGGATGCGGCCCGCTCGCCTCATAGCCTTCCTCGCGCAGCCGCTCGATCGCCGGCCCGATGATCTCGATCTCCTCGCGGCCGAGCGCGCCTTCCTCGCCGGCATGGGGATTCAAGCCGGCCACCGCCAGCCTCGGCTCGGCGATCCCGAACTGGCGCTGCAGGCCGCGCGCGGCGGCGCGTCCGCGGGCGACGATCCGCTCGACGCCGAGCAATTCCGGCACCTCGCGGAGCGGCACATGGGTGGTCACCGGCACGACCTTCAGCGACGGTCCGGCAAGCATCATTGCGACCAGCTCGCTCGCCACCCCGCAGCGCTCGGCGACGAACTCGGTCTGGCCGGGATGGACGAAGCCGATCGCGTAGAGCTGCTTCTTCGAGACCGGCCCGGTGACCAGGCCGGCGGCGGTGCCGGCGCGGGTCAGGCCGACCGCGAATTCGAGCGCATCGAGGGCGTTGCGCGCCCCTTCGAGGTCCGGCTGGCCGGGCACGACCTCGGTGTCGGTCTTGACCCGGAGGATCGGCAGCGCCCGCTCGAAATGGCAGCAGGCGTCGTGCGGATCCTCGATGACGTCTATCGGCCCGTCCCAGACCGCGCGCACCGCCGAGACGCTGCCGACCGCGAAGAAGGAAGGGAGCCCCGCCTCGCGGCGGCGCTCCCAGCTCTTGGCAATGACTTCAGGCCCGATCCCCGCCGGATCGCCCAGCGCGACGGCGAGGGGATTGGCGCGACGCTCAGCGATAGTCGATCACCGCGTCGCGGCGAAGGTCGCGCAGGTAGCGCTGCGCACGGCGCTGGACCCGCTCCTGCTCGATCTGGGTCGCGATCTGGTCGGGATTGGGCGCGGCGGCGGCCGGCGGATCGTCGCGGCCGCACAGGACCAGCACGCTGAGCCGCTCCGGCGAGCCGAACGGCTGCGTCGCCTGGCCGACGCCGAGGTTCAGCAGCATCGGCTGGATCGCCGGCGGCAGGTCGCGCACGCGCACCTGGTCGTTGACCACGACCTCGGCGCCGAGCGTCTGCGCGGTCGCCTGGGCATGGCCGCAGCCGCCCATCGCCTGCGTCGTCGAGGCGAATTGCTGGCCGCGCTGCTCCGCCTGCTCGCGGGTGGTGCCGGCCGGCAGGGTGATCGACATCTGCATCAGGCTGAGCACGGCGTCGCGCGGATCGGCGACGCCGATCTGGCGCTTGTCGACGAGCGCGATGATCGAGACGCCGCCGGGCACCGGGATCGGCTGGCTCACCGAGCCGATCGGCATCTGCTGGACGGCGGCGGCGAGCTCGTCGGGAAGCTGCTCCGCCCGCACCCAGCCGAGGTCGCCGCCCAACGCGGCGGTCGAGGCTTCGGAGAATTGCCGGGCATAAGCCTGGAAGTTCGCGCCGCCGCGGATCTGCTGGACGATATTGGCGGCATTGGCCTGGACCTGCGCCATCGTCTCCGGCGTCGCGGACATGAAGATCTCGGCGACGTGATATTCGGCGGTCCCCCGCGAGGCGGCGATGCGCGCGATCACCCGCTGGACCTCGTCGTCGCCGACATTGACGAACGGCTCGATCTGGCGGCGCTGCAGGCGCGACCAGGCGAGCTCGCCGCGGATCTGGCGCTTCAGCGAGCGGTCGGAGGCGCCGACCGAGCGCAGATAGGCGCTGAACGCCTCGGGCGTGCGGTGGAAGCTGCCGGCGATCCGCTGGTAATAAGCGTCGATCTCGTTGTTATCGACAGTGATGTCCTGCTGCGCGGCGGCCTGGATCTGCAGCGTCTCGTCGATCAGGTTGCGCAGCACCTGGGCGCGGACTCGTTCCATCTCCTCGGGCGGCGGCGGCGCGTTGTTCGAGGCGATGACGAGGGCGAGCCTCTGATCGATGTCGCTGCCGGTGATGACCTCGCCGTTCACGATCGCCGTCGCCTTGCGGATGCTCGGATCCTGCTTGCCGACGAAGTGGACGTTGTCGGGAATGTCGAGCCGCCCGGTCGGCGCGTCGTTCTGCGCCGCCGCAACCATAGACAGTAGCGGCGCGATCAGCACGATCGCAGCCTTCGGTAACCAACCCAGCTTCATCATTCCTCCAGTGAAAGCAGGCGCATGCCCTGCAACAATCATGCTGAACCGCGGCTTACGGACGGTGTTCTAGCGGCCAAGGTTGCGCAGCGCCACCCGGATCAGGAAGGTGTTGCCGCGGCGGGCGTCGCCGCTGGTCTCATAATCGCGCCGCCAGGTCAGGCCGAGCTCGATGCAATCGTCATTATACTGGATGCCGAGCCGGTGCCGGACCGGCTCGAAGCCGTCGGCGAGCGAGAGCGGGTCCTCGTTGCGGTCGGTGAGGTCGATCACGGTCGAGCCGAACACCGACCAGTAGCGCGCGAAGCTGACCCGGCCGCCGAGCCGGATCTCCTCGCGGTCCCTCAAATCCTCGATCGAGGGATCGATGTTCCGGTTGAGCCGCAGATAGCCGATCGTCGCATAGGTGCGGCGGCCGCCGATCGTCGCGTCGATCTCGTTGCGGCGGATGGCGAAATTGTTCTTGTCCAGTCGGAAGCGGTGGACGAAGCTGACGAAGCGGCCGACCTGGATCGTGGTGCGGCCGACGATGTCGGAGAAGCGGTCGGAAAGGCCGGTGCCCTGCGGCAGGATCGAGGCGCGGCTGTTCAGCCGGTAGCTCTGGCCGATATTGGTCGCGACCGAGATGCCGGGCAGCTCGAACTCCCAGTCGACGCCGTAGGTCACCCGGGGGCCGTCCTCCCAGCGGTCGTAGCCCGGGAAGCGGTTCAGCGCGAACAGGTTCGAATCCTCCAGATCGACCGAGCGCGCATCCTCGTTGGGGATGCCGAGATTCTCGGTCGGCGGCGACGCGACGAACTGGATGCGCGGGGTGAGCCGCTGGGTGCCGCCCAGGAACTGGCCGACGAACGGCCATTTGAGGTCGGCCGCGACCGCGCCGATGAAGCGGCCGCTCCAGCCCTCGGTGCCGCGATAGCTCACGGTCTGGGTGAGCAATGTGTCGCTGGCGTGATAGACGTCGCCCCGCGCATAAGCGGTCAGCACCAGCTCCTGGCCGAGCGATGTGATGCTGCGCCGCTCCCAGGTCGCGCTGGCGAAGGCGCGTTGGGTGTCCTGCCCCTCGGAGCGGTACAAAGCGAGGCTGTTGGCCTGCAGTTGCACGCGGCCGCCGAGGATCGGATCGGGGAGCCGCCAGCGGGCGTCGATCGCCGGCAGCGCGATCGGCTGCATGCCGGAGACGTCGGTCAGCCGCAGGCCTTCGAACGCCCAGCCGGCGATCGAGATGTAGGAATCCGCGGTGATCCGCTCCGCGTCGACCACCGAGCGCAGCCGGTCGTCGTGCGAGATGTCGTAGCGCCGCATGAAGGTGCGGTCGCTGGCGTAGCGGCCCGCGGCGGTGACGGTCCAATCCGGGCCGAGGATCAGCCGGCCGCTCGCCTCGATATAGCCGCGGATCGACTTGTTCGCATTGCCCGTGCCCGCCGGCGCGAGCGGATCGAGCTGGATCAGCGAGCCGTAGGTCACGTAGCCGTGCACGTCGAAGGCGCCGAGCGAGGTGAGCTGGCGATACTCCGCCTCCAGCATCGGCAGCACGTTGGTGTAGAGGTGCGGAGTGACGGTCAGGTCGCGGTTCGAGGAGAAGCGGAGATAATAAGGCGTGCTGATCGCGACCCCGTTGCGCCGGCTGTAGCGCAGCTCGGGCACCAGGAAGCCGCTGCCGCCGCCGCCCTGGCCGTCCGGATGGGAGAGGCCGGGCAGGCCGAGGATCGGATGACCGAGGAAATTGAGGGTCGCGCCGCGATAGGAGATGCGGTGGCGGACCGGGTCGTGGACGACGCGCACCGCATTGATCTGCCAGGTCGGGTCCTTCGGGCAGCCCTCGGGCGTGGTCACCGCGCAGGGCGTGTAGGCGGCGTGGTAGAGCGTGGTGATGCCGTTGCGCCGGGTCGCCGTGGTGGCTGCCAGCCGGCCGCCGTCGGCGAGAACGAGCAGCATGTTCTGGACCACGCCGTCTTTCAGCGTGTCCTCGAGCTCGACCGAATCCGCATAAGCGACGTCGCCGCCGGGGCTCAGCACCCTGACGTCGCCATTGGCGTGGACCTGGCCGGTGCGCCGGTTCCAGGTCACCGTGTCGGCGCGGAGGTTATAGCCCTCGCGGTTCATCCTGACGGTGCCGCTCGCGGTCACCGTGTCGTTGGTCTGCTCGTAGACGAGCTGGTCGGCGCTGAACGCGACCTCCTGCGAGTCCGGTGTGGCGGCGGTGCCGGGCGTGGTCGTCGCCGGCGTGGTCGCGCTGCCGGGGACCGGCAGCGGCGGCGGCGGGGGCCGCGGGGCGTCCTCCATATCCTGCGCCAAAGCCATGCACGGAGCCGACAGCAGCAGCGGCAGCGCGGTCCAGCAAATCGATCTGAACGTCTTCACAAATAAGCAGCTCTGGCCCAGGCGGTGAGGTCGAGCCTATTGCACCGGAGGCCGCTCCCTGCAATGGCGCCCTTTTGGCCCGGCGTACGATCCGCGCCGCTCGATGCGGATCATGCGGCGGCTGTTGTCGATTTGCCGCAGCTTGCGCCGGCTTTCCTGGGCGCGCCTGCATGAGGGAGATCCGCCGTGATCAAAGTGAGTTTCGCCGCGTCGCGCCCCGAGGGGGCCTATGCCCTCGCCATCCCGCTGCGCAGCGAAGACAATGTCGCGGAGCGGCTGCCGGGCCTGGAGGCTGGCGCCCGCAACCTCGCCGTCCGCGCCGCCGAGGCGCAGCGCTTCGAGCGCGAGGCCGGCGGCGTCGCCGAGGCCTTTGTCGAGGATGGCGGCCAGGTCCGCCGGCTGCTGCTGGTCGGCCTCGGCGCCCAGCGCGACGATCCGGCGCTCTACGAGAAAGCCGGCGGGGCGCTCACCGCGCGGCTGCTTACCTCGGGCGAGACGAAGCTGGTCGTCGACCTGACCGGCACCGACCTGCGGGCCGACGAGGCGGCCAGGCTGGCCTTCGGCGCCGCCGCGCGCAGCTGGCGCTACGACCAGTATCGCACCAAGCTCAACCGCAAGCAGAAGCCGACGCTCGAGGAGGTGGTGATCGTCGGCGCCGCCGATTCCGAATGGGGCAGCAAGGCGGCGCTGCTCGAAGGGCTCGACCTCACCCGGGCGCTGGTCACCGAGCCCGCCAACATCGTCTATCCCGAGAGCTTCGTCGAACGCGCCCGCGCCGCGATGGACGGGCTCGGCGTCGAGTTCGAGGTGCTCGACGAGAAGCAGATGGCCGCGCTTGGGATGGGTGCCCTGCTCGGCGTCGGCCAGGGCTCGGTGCGGCCGCCGCGGCTGCTCGCGATGCGCTGGAACGGCGGCAAGACCGGCGCCGCGCCGGTCGTCTTCATCGGCAAGGGCATGACCTTCGACACCGGCGGCATCTCGATCAAGCCGGCGCTCGGTATGGAATCGATGAAGTGGGACATGGGCGGCGCCGGCGCCGTCACCGGGCTGATGAAGGCGGTCGCGACGCGCAAGGCGAAGGTCAATGTCGTCGCCGTCTGCGCGCTCGCCGAGAACATGCCGGACGGCAATGCCCAGCGCCCGGGCGACGTCGTCACCTCGATGTCCGGCCAGACGATCGAGGTGATCAACACCGACGCCGAGGGGCGGCTCGTCCTCGCCGATGCGATGACCTGGGCCCAGCGCCAGTACAAGCCGGAGGTGATGGTCGATCTCGCCACCCTGACCGGGGCGATGGTGATCAGCCTCGGCCACGAATATGCGGGCATGTTCGCCAATGACGACGCCCTTGCCGGCAAGCTCGAGGCGGCGGGCAAGGCGAGCGGCGACAAGCTCTGGCGGATGCCGATGAACGACGAATACAATAAGATCATGGACAGCCAGATCGCCGACATGAAGAACAGCGCCTCGCGCGAGGGCGGCTCGATCACCGCCGCCTGCTTCCTCGGCCGCTTCGTCGAGGAGGGCGTCAAGTGGGCGCATCTCGACATCGCCGGCATGGCCTGGTCGGACAAGGCCGGCAGCCTCTACGACAAGGGCGCGACCGGCTACGGCGTGGCCTTGCTGGACCGCTACCTGGCGGACAATCACGAAGGCTGAACGAAGACCTGCTCTCCGCTCAGCAGAGCGGGCTTCGGCGGAACCAGCCCCAATTGCTGGAACAGACCGTAGGAGTCGACGAGGACCCAGTCCTCGACGATCCTGCCCTCGGCGACCCGGTGGATGACCATCATCTCGAGGTCGATACGCTGTCCGGTCGCGGCCACGCCCATCCAGGCGCCTTCATGGCTGCCGGTCATGGTGCAATGGGTCGCGACCCGATCGCCCTCGGCGACGCTTTGCCGGACCCGCATCTCGAGGTCGGGAAAGGCGCGCAGCCAGTCCTCGATATGATGCCTGATCGCCGCCGGCCCACGCGCCGCGCCTGCGGGATCCGCGCCGGGCTGAAGCTGATGGGTCCTGCAGTCAGGGTCGATCAGCTCCTCGGCCAGATCGAGCTTCCTGGCGTTCCAGAGCCGCTCGAAGAAGGCGGCGACCACCTGGCGGGCTTCGCGCATCCTTACCTCCTCAACCATGGCGGCCAGCGATACACGGCCGGCATCGCGCTTGCGATTCCGGCTTTCCCTGCTAGAGGGCCGCGCAATTCCCCTCAGACACGGAGCTTCAGCGGGCCATGGCCACCGAGCGCACCTTTTCGATCATCAAGCCCGACGCGACCCGGCGCAACCTGACCGGCGCGATCACCAAGATGCTGGAGGATGCGGGCCTGCGCGTCGTCGCCTCCCGCCGCATCCGGATGAGCAGGGAGCAGGCCGAGGGCTTCTACGGGGTCCATCGCGAGCGCCCCTTCTTCAACGACCTGGTGACCTTCATGACCTCCGGCCCGGTCGTCGTGCAGGTGCTCGAAGGCGAGAATGCGGTGGCGAAGAACCGCGAGGTGATGGGCGCGACCAACCCGGCCAATGCCGAGGAGGGCACCATCCGCAAGGTCCACGCCGAATCGATCGAGGCGAACAGCGTCCACGGCTCCGACAGCCCGGAGAACGCGCAGATCGAGATCGACTTCTTCTTCAAGCCGGAAGAGATCGTCGGCTGAACCGCTCGGTTCTACATTCTCGCTCATCCTGAGTAGGGACTGAGCTTGGCACCCCACGAGGTCCGTCCTTCGATACGCCGTTTCGACAGGCTCAACGGCTACTCAGGATGAGCGATTTGAGTATTGCGCGGGCTCTTGTCGCGCCCCGTCGATCCGTACAAATCCCCACAAGACCGGACAAGCTCGCCGGTTCGTGTAAATTCGCGTCCGGCCGTGGCTGTAATTTACATTAAACTGCTGACGTAGACATTTGTGAATCCGCGAAAAATAATGTCAATCTCTCCGGTAGGGAAAGGTGGCGCTTTTGCCACTCCCGAGGGGAGGGCGCCATGCGTCCTTGGGACAGGTTGATCCTCATCTGCGACCGCACCGCGGTCCTGTTCATCGGCCTCGGCGTCGGCGCCGCGGTCGCCACCTCCTTCTTCGGCGGCGCCGAGACGGTCGGCCAGCAGGCCGAGGCCAGCCTCCCGCCGCAACCCTCGCCGTCGGCGCGCGCCGCGATCCTCAACCGGCGTACCGTCGATCCGGCCGCGCCCCGGCTCGCCGCGGCGGTGCGCGAGCATCGCCCGATCGAGATCGGCGTGTTCGGCGACAGCTTCGGCGACGGCGTCTGGGCCGGGCTCTACAACCGGCTGCGCAGCGACCGTCGCTTCGAGGTGCTGCAGCTCAGCGAGCGCTCCACCGGCTTCACCCGCTACCGCAGCCTCAACCTGCTCGACGACATCCGCGCCAAGCTCGACCGGCAGCCGGTCGACATCGCCGTGGTCTCGTTCGGCGCCAATGACACCCAGGGCATTTACGATGCTGGCCACGGCAATCCCTATATGAGCGAGGGCTGGCAGCGGATCGTGACCGAGCGGGTCGGCGCAGTCGTCGGCCTGCTGCGCCAGCGCGGCGCGATGGTCTATTGGGTCGGCCTGCCGAAGATGCGCGATTCCGCCTTCGACACCGACATCCAGGCAATGAACCATTTCTACGCCGCCCGCATGGCCGCGCTCGACGTGCCCTATGTCGAGACCCTGACGATGAGCGTGGACGCCGACGGCAATTACGAGCCCTATCTGCCGGCCGAGCATGGCGGCGAGCGCCAGCTCGCGCGGACCAATGACGGCATCCACATGACGATCCCGGGCTACATCTATGCGATGCGCGGCCTCACCGACCGCATCCGCAACAGCGTCGCCGCCGCCGCGCCGCAAGCGCCGGCCCAGACCGCGGGTACGCCGCCCGCACAGGCGCGCACGCCCGCGCCGCCGCCCTCCGCCCGATCGCAGAGCTGATGCTCGCCCTTCTCGGCGCGGCCGCCGCGCTCGCCTTGCAGACGCAACCGGGCTCCTGCCGCGGCACGCTCTGCTATGCGGACTCGCTCCGGCCCTTTCTCGACAAGCTCCGCGCCGGCCGCCCGG
>JAFAZM010000139.1 GCA_019239785.1 Sphingomonadaceae bacterium | reverse complement strand
CAGCCGCCTGCAGCGTCTTTCCGGTCCCGCCTTCGACCGGGAATTCGTCCGCTATATGACGCGCGACCACCGCGAAGACATCGCCAAGTTCGAGCAGCAGGTCCGGACCGGCGACCGCCGCACCGCCGCGCTGGCGAGGGCGCAGCTGCCGACCTTGCGGGAGCATCTGCGGATCGCCGAAAGCCTGAGTCGCTAGCCGTTCGCGAACAGCCCGCGCGCGTGCCGCAGCGCAGCGATGCCCGCATCGATCGTCTCCGCTTTCTTGGCATAGCAAAGCCGCACCACATTGGTGACCGGATCCTCGGCATAGAAGGCCGAAAGCGGGATCGCGGCGACGCCCGCCTCCCTCACCGCGCGGCGGCAGAATTCGGCATCGTCCATCTTGATGCCCGAGGCGGCGAGGTCGACGCAGAGGAAATAGGTGCCCTCCGAGGCGAGCACCCGGTAGCCGGCCTCGCCGAGCATCTGCCGCATCCTGTCCCGCGCTTCGGCGAAACGGCCGCGCATGTTCGCGAAATAGGCGTCGTCCTTGCCGAGGCCGTAGGCGGCGCCGGCCTGGAGGTTGGGCGGGGTGGTGAAGGTGACGAACTGGTGCGCCTTGGCGATCGGCTCGGCGAGCGCCGGCGGGGCGACGATCCAGCCGACCTTCCAGCCGGTCATCGAGAAGATCTTGCCGGCCGAGCCGATCTTCACCACCCGCTCGGCCGTCTCCGGCAGGCCGGCGATCGAGGGGAAGGCCGGCCGATCGAAGAAGAGATGCTCCCAGACCTCGTCGGAAAGGATCAGCGCGTCCGAACGCGCCGCCGCCGCGGTGAGCAAGGCGAGCTCGTCCGGGCCGAACAGACGTGCGGTCGGGTTGTGCGGATTGTTGAAGACGACGAGGCGCGTGCGTGGCGTGAAGGCTTCGGCCAAAGCCGCCGCATCGATCCGCCAGTCGGGCGGGGTCAGCCGTACCAGCCGCGGCACCCCGCCGGCGCGCAGCACCAGCGGCAGATAGGCGTCGTAGAGCGGCTGGATCAGCACCACCTCGTCGCCGGGCGAGATCAAGGCGAGCAGGCTCGCGGCCAGCGCCTCGGTCGCGCCCGAAGTGACGATCACCTGCGCAGGGTCGATCGCAAGCCCTTGATGGCGGCGATAATGGTCCGCGACCGCCTGCCGCAGCTCGGGCAGGCCGCGCATCGGCGGATATTGGTTCGAGCCTTTGGTCAGCGCCTCCGCCGCCGCCGCGATCACATCCTCGGGCCAGCCGAAATCGGGAAAGCCCTGGCCGAGATTGACCGCATTGAGATCGCGCGCCGCGCCGGACATCGCCTCGAAGATCGTCGTCGGCATCTCGGCGAAGAGCGGGTTCATCCCTCTCCTCTGCCCCAACCCCGCGGCAAGCGAAAGGCCCGGGGCGTGGGACCCCGGGCCGGGCGGCGGCGGTGAGGAGGAGATGTCGCCGCCTTTTGTTTCGCCTTATTCCTGCGGCGCGCTGTTGCGCGGGTTGCGCCCGCGCCCGGCGCGGCCGGCGCCCTGGCCGGGCTGGCTCGCCTGGGCGGTCTGCTGGCCGTTGCCGCGGCTGCGGCTCGCCGACGCATTGCCCGAGGCCGAGCCGTTGCCGGAGGCCGAGACATTGGCCGAGTTGAGCGCGCCGTTCGCAGCGCCGCTGGCGCCGGCCGCGGTGCCGCCCGCATAGCCGGCCGCGCCGGCGGCGGTCCCGCGGGCATAGTTCGCCGCGCCCGCCGCGGTCCCGCGGGCATAACCGGCGGTGCCGGCCGCCGTGTTGCGGGCATAGCCGGCGGTGCTGCGGACCTGGTCGGTGCCGACGAGCTGCGCATCGGCGCCGGCATTGCCGGAGGCGTTGCCCGAGCCGCTGGCGCTGCCGAGCGCGCTGTCCAGCCCGCCATTGCCTTGGGCGTTGCCCGAGCCGTGTGCGCTGGCGCGGCCGCTGCGCCGGTCGACATGGCCGTTCGCCATGCCGTCGCCATTGCCGCGCAAGCTCGAATTGATGCCGCTGGTCGGATCGCTGAGCGGGCCGCCCAGGGTGCCGCCGAGCGAACCGCCGAGGCCGCCGCTGCCGCCGAGCGAGCCGCCAAGGCCGCCGCCGCCAAGCAATTGGGCCGACGCCGGCGCAGCGATGAGGATCGCGCAGCCCGCGGCGAAAGTGGTGATGAGCTTCATGATCGTCTCCCTTGGTCGAAATCCTGTCGAGGGCCCAATGAAGAAAGGCTGTCCTCGCCGGGGAAACGGATCGGCTGCGGAATTTAATCCTTCACCGTCGATAAAGCGTGCGGCAATCGCCGCAGATGACGCCGCGGCCGACGCCGCGGCGGCCGCGTTCGCTGGCCTCGGCGTCGAGCGCGGCGAGCGGCTGGGCGCTGCGCGCGTGCGCGGCGAGCCGGCCGGCGACGAAGGGCACGGCGAAGGAGGTGCCGCGCACCGGCGCGAGCCCGCCACTGGGGCTTGCCGCGGCCATGTCGGCGCCAGGCGCGGCATAATCGAGATGCGCGGCGCGGCCGGCCTCGGCGAGGACGCGGCCGCGTCCGTCCACCCCGGTCACCGCGATCACGCCGGGATAGGAGGCGGGGAAAGCCGGGGGCGCCGCCGGGCCGTCATTGCCGACCGCGGCGACGACGCGGACGCCGCGCGCCTGCGCCTCGGCGATCGCGCGCGCGACGAGCAGGTTCGACGGGCCGACCAGGCTGACGGCAACTACGGGGACGCGCTGCAGCGCCATCCAGCCCAAAGCCCGCGCCAGCGCCAGCGCGTTGCCGCCGGCCGGGTCGCTGCCGTAAATGTCGGCGACGACGAGCGCGGCGCCGGGCGCGGCGCCGCGCACCGGGCCCTGGCCCGCTATCAGCGACGCCACCGCGGTGCCGTGCGCGCTCGGCCGCGGCGCACCGGCGGCGAAGCCGCGCTGCTGGATACCGCCGCGCAGCGCCGGATGGATGGCGACGCCGCCGTCGATCACGCCCACGGCGCTCGATCCCGGCGCGCGGGCCTCGGCGAGCGCGGCGCTGCCGGTCACCGCAGCGGCGACAGCGCCGCTCTGGCCGTGCAGGTGGTTCGCGGTGAACTGGCCGGCCGGCGCCAGCCGCCGCAGCCGCGACAGCGCCCGGTCCAGGGACCAGCCGCGCGGCACGCCGAGCGTGACTTCGCGGAGGTCCAGCCCCTCGATCCTTTCCTCGGAGAGCCGGGTGAAGCCCGCGCCCTCGGCCGCCGCGATGCTGGCCGCGTCGGGGTCGACCGCGATCACCTCGCCGCGCACCGCCGGGCCGAGCTCCGTCATCTCCAGCCGGTCCCGATTGGCACGCACCAACGCCTCCAGCCGTTCGACGCGCGCATGGGCGAGCGCGCCGGCGCTCTGCCGGACCTCGCCGAGCGTCGGCTGGAGCTGGTCGACCGCCATCTGGCCGGTGCGACCGACCTGGTCGATTACGCCCCCCACGGGCGGCAAGGACGGGGCCTGCGGGATCAATTGCGCCGCAGCCGGTCCGCACAGCGCGGCGGCCGCCATCGCGATTGCGAACATCGATCGGGGTCGCAGCGTCGGGCCCATCCCCTGTCCTTGACATATTTTTGCTTGCATGGGGAGGAAACGGCTGGGAGCATCCGTTTCCTCCCTGAAAGGATTGGAGGCGCCTGTTGCAGGCCTTCGAGCGTGAGCTGCTGACGCTGCTGCCCCGGCTGCGCCGGTTCGCGCGCGCGCTCGCCCGCGACGCGACGGATGCCGACGATCTGTTGCAGGTGGCGCTGGAACGGGCCCTCAAGGCGAGGGCCCAGTGGGCGCCGGGAACGCGATTGGATTCTTGGATGATGCGGATCGTGCGCAATTGCTGGATCGACGAGGTGCGCAGCCGCACCCGCCGCGCGCGCACCTTCGTGCCCGAGGAGGAAGGCGCCGCAATCGGCTCGGAAGCGCATCGCGAGGTCGAACTGCGCGCCGAGCTGCACGCGGTCGAGAAGGCGATGAACAACCTCTCCGACGAGCAGCGCGAGGTGATCGCGCTCGTCCTGGTGGAGGGGCTTGCCTACAAGGAAGCGGCGGAGCTGCTCGAGATCCCGATCGGCACCCTGACCTCGCGGCTGACCCGCGGGCGCCAGGCGCTGGCGCAGATGCTGGAGGCGGCATGATCGACGACGAGACATTGATGGCCTTCGTCGACGGCGAGCTGGACGAGATGGGCCGCGCCCGGGTCGAGCGCGCCGCCGCGGGCGATCCGGCGCTGCAGGCGCGGATCGACCGGCAGCGGAAATTGCGGGCGACGCTCGCCGCCTTCTACGGCCCGGCCGCCGAGGAGGAGGTGCCCGAGCATTTGCGGGCGATGCTGGAGAGCAACGTCGTCGCCTTCCCGGCGGCGAAGCCGCGCACGTCGCGGCCGCTGTGGCAGAGCGTCCTGGCGCTCGCCGCCACCTTGGTGCTCGGTCTTGCGGTCGGGCGCACCCTGCTTGCGCCCGCGGCCGGGCCGGTCGGGGTCGAGAACGGAAGGATGCTGGCGCAAGGCCAGCTTGCGGCCGCGCTCGACACTCAGCTCGCCTCCGCCCAGGCGCCCGATGCGGCGACCCGGATCGGCACCAGCTTCGCCGCCGCGGACGGACGGCTCTGCCGCACCTTCGAAAGCGCCGCCATGGCGGGCCTCGCCTGCCGCGGCGACCAGGGCTGGCAGCTGATGATGACGACGGCGGGAAGCGCGGGTCCCCGCAGCGACTATCGCCAGGCGGGCAGCGCCAATCCCCTGGTCGCGCAGGCGGCGCAGGACTTGATGGCCGGCGAACCGCTCGACGCGGCGGCCGAACGCCGGGCGCGGGATTCGGGCTGGCGGCGCCGCTAACCTCAAGCCCCTCCCCTTCAGGGGAGGGGTTGGGGTGGGGCTTGTTCAAACTCCGAGCCGACGACATCCCCCACCCCCGTCCCCTCCCCTAAAGGGGAGGGGCTTTGCGCTGCCCTCGTCCCGCAGGCACATTCCTTTCTCCGCAGGGCTTCAACCCGATGGCCAGCCCGTCTAAGCGCCCCCCATGGCCAGTCGTCCCCGCCGTTCCCTCCCCTTGCGCATCCTCAAATGGCTCGGCCTCGGCCTGCTGACCTTCATCCTGGTCAGCGTGCTCTGGGTGCTGCTCTACCGATTCGTGAACCCGCCGATCACCTTCACCCAGGCCGGCGATGCCCTCTGGGGCAATGGGCTCACCCGGGAGTGGGTGCCGCTAGAGCGGATCAACCGCAACATGGTCCGCGCCGCGATCGCCGGCGAGGACGGCAAGTTCTGCACGCACAACGGCTTCGACACCCAGGCGATCGAGGCGGCGATGCGGCGCAATGCCTCGGGCGGCCATATATTGCGGGGCGGCTCGACGATCAGCCAGCAGACCGCGAAGAACGTCTTCCTCTGGCAGGGCGGCGGCTATTTCCGCAAAGGGATCGAGGCCTGGTTCACCCTGCTGATCGAGAATCTCTGGGGCAAGCAGAGGATCATGGAGGTCTATCTCAACGTCGCCGAGACGGGGATCGGCACCTACGGCGTGCAGGCCGGCGCTCAGCGTTACTTCCACCACGACGCCGTCAGCCTCTCGCCGGTCGAAGCGTCGCGGATGGCGGCGATCTTCCCCTTGCCCAAGCGCCGCGAGGCGGTCGATCCCGCCGGCTTCACGAGGCGCTACGGCAATCTGATCCTCCGCCGCATGGCCGTGGTCGCCGGCGACCGGCTGGATTCCTGCGTCTAGATCTTCCCTCTCCCGTCCCGGGGAGAGGGACAGCCGGCCAGCGGCCGGCAGGGTGAGGGCAGCGGCGGCGGAGGAGGACTGCCGGAACCGCTGACTCAGCGCCCTCACCCTCCCGCTCGCTTCGCGAGCGGGCCCCTCCCTCTCCCCGAAACGGGAGAGGGGTTTTGATTTCACCAGATCGGCGGCACCAGCGCCCAGCGGCGTCGGCGATAGGCTTCGTAATCGGCGCCGAAGCGGGCGGCGAGGCTGGCTTCCTCCACCCTGATCCGCCAGCCGAAGCCGAGGATCGGGATCAGCACCATCGCCGCGAGCGAAAGCCAGTTGCCGAGAGCGAGGCCGACGCCGGTCATGGTGACCAGGGCGCCGGTGTAGGACGGGTTGCGCAGCCTGGCGTAGGGGCCGGTGTCGACGAGGCGATGATCGTCCTGGACCGTCACCGTCACCCGGAAGAAGCGGCCGAGGGTGCGCACCGCCCAGAGCCGGAAGCCGATCCCCGCCCAGATCAGGACGATCCCGGCCGCGGCGAGCGCTTCAGGTGGCGCCGTGATCGCGAAGGCCGGCCAGTTCCTTGGCGCGTTGAAGGCGAGGCTGTTGGCAATGCCGATCGACACGCCGATCGCGAGCATCGAGAATTTGTCGTCGCGCCGCCCTTTCACCTTGGCCCGGTCGCGCGACCAGATGGCGAGCTCGATCGCGATCCACGCGGCGAAGCTCAGCCAGAACAAGCTGCGCCAGAGCGGCGAGACCGCGAACGCGAAGCCCGGATGCATGCCCCCGCGCCGGTCTCTAGAACGGCATCTTGAAGCCGGGCGGGAGCTGCAGCCCGCCGGTGGCGCCGCGCATCGCGTCCTGGGCGGCGAGGTCCGCCTTGCCGCGCGCATCGTTGATCGCCGCGGCGACCAGATCCTCGACCATCTGCTTCTCGGACGGCGCGAGCAGGCTCTCGTCGATCTCGACGCTGATGATCCGGCCCTTGGCGGTGGCCTTGATCCTCACCAGGCCGCCGCCCGAGACGCCCTCGACCTCGACCCGGTCGAGATCCTCCTGCGCCTGCATCAACTTGGCCTGGGCATCCTGGGCCATTTTCAGAAGGTCGTCCAAATTCTCCATCACGCACTCCGTTGATGATCGATCGTGAAACCGGCGAGCTCGGCTTCCGGAAAGGCTTCGAAGGCGGCCCTGACCATTGGCGCGTCGAGCACCTCCTGGCGCAGCCGCTCGGCCGCGTCCTTCTCTTGGTCGAGCAGGCTCGATGCGGCCGGCTCGTCGGACGCGCGGACCTGCCAGACGGTTCCGGTGACCGCCTTCAGCGCGACGGCAAGGTCGCGCATGAAATCCGCGGCAAGCGGCTTGACCGGGCGGACGTCGAGCTCCGGCGGGGCGTAGCGGACCAGGCCGACGAAATCGTGCAGCTGCTGAGCGAGATGGGCCTTGCCGCCCGTCTCCAGCCGCTTGACCAGCTCGGGGAAGCTCGCCGGCAGGCTGAGCAGGGGCGCCTGCTCCTCGCCCCGCGGCGCCGGCGCGGCGGCGGGCGACGCGACCGCTTGGCCGCTCGCCAGCCTTTCCATGATCGCGGCCGGATCGGGCAGCTCCGAGGCGTGGATCACCCGCAATATCGCCATCTCCGCGGCTTCGAGCGGCATCGGCGCGCTGTGCACCTCGGCGAGGCCCTTCAGCAGCAGCTGCCAGAGCCGATGGATCGCGCCATGGCCGAGCTTCGCCGCCCAATCGGCATAGGCCTCCCGCTCCTCCGCCGACTGGGCCGGATCGAAGGCGCCGCCGACCTTGGTGCGGGTGATGCCGTGCACCGCCTCGAGCAGGCCGCGCAGCACCGCCGATGGCTCGACGCCGAGATCATATTGCTCGCGCAGCGCGGCGAGCGCGCCCTGGGCGTCGCCGGCGAGGACCAGGCCGAGCAGGCGCCGGTTGGCGCCGCGGTCCGACAGGCCGAGCATCGTCCGAACCTGCTCCGCGCCGACCAGCCCGGCGCCGTGCGCGATCGCCTGGTCGAGGATCGAGAGGCCGTCGCGCGCCGAGCCCTCGGCGGCGCGGGCGATCAGGGCGAGGGCTTCGGGCTCGACCTCGACCTCCTCGGCCTTTGCCACCTCGCCGAAATGGGCGGCGAGCACGTCGGCGGGGATGCGGCGGAGGTCGAAGCGCTGGCAGCGCGAAAGGACGGTGATCGGGACCTTGTTGACCTCGGTCGTCGCGAACAGGAACTTGACGTGCGCGGGCGGCTCCTCGAGCGTCTTCAGCAGAGCGTTGAACGCATTCTTCGAGAGCATGTGGACTTCGTCGACGATATAGACCTTGTAGCGCGCCGAAACCGCCGCATAGCGCACCGCCTCGATGATCTCGCGGACGTCGTCGACGCCGGTGTTCGAGGCGGCGTCCATCTCCACCACGTCGATATGGCGGCCCTCGGCGATCGCACGGCAGGGCTCGCAGATTCCGCACGGATCGATGGTCGGGCCGCCCTGCCCGTCCGGTCCGATGCAATTGAGCGCCTTGGCGATCAGGCGCGCGGTCGATGTCTTGCCGACACCGCGCACGCCGGTCAGCAGGAACGCATGCGCCAGCCGGTCGCGTCTGATCGCATTGCCGAGAGTCGTGACCATCGCATCCTGGCCGATCAACTCGGCA
>JAFAZM010000138.1 GCA_019239785.1 Sphingomonadaceae bacterium | reverse complement strand
CGCGAATATGCGATCGGCTATGCCGAGGACCCGGCGCACCATCTCCGCCGCACCTTCGAGGAGGTCGGCGGCTATGACGAGATCGTCCTGTTGAGGGACATCCCGTTCCAGTCGCATTGCGAGCATCACATGGCGCCGATCATCGGCAAGGCCTCGATCGCCTATCTGCCTCAGGACCGGGTGGTCGGCATCTCCAAGCTCGCCCGGGTGCTCCACGGCTTCGCGCGGCGACTGCAGGTGCAGGAGCGCCTTACCGCGCAGGTCGCCGACTGCATCTGCGAGAATCTGCAGCCTCTGGGCGTCGCGGTGGTGATCGAGGCGAGCCATGCCTGCATGACCGCGCGCGGTGTCGGCACGCCGGGTGTGATGATGACCACGAGCCGGATGATGGGCGTGTTCCGGGACGACGAGCGCAGCCGCCGCGAAGTGCTCGCACTGATGGGCTATTGAGGTCGAGGAAAGTGCGGCGCGCCCTCTTGCTCTGCCTGCTCGCCGCCGGCTGCGGCAGGCAGGCCCCGGTGTCGAACGGCGCCGCCAACGAGCAGCAGATCGCTCGGCTGGCGACGGCGGCACCGGTCGTGGTCGACACCAGGGCGCCGGCGCGCCTGCAGCCTTTGGTCACCGTCGATCTCGCCGGCGCCGGCATGGGCACGCCCGCCTGCGACTTCACGCACGAGGGGCAAATGCTGCTCGCGGTCAGCGAAGGCGACGCGATCGCCCGGATGGCCGGGATCCTGCACCATTTCGCCCATTCGAGCCCGGCCGGACCGACCGGCGGCTTCTTCGAGGATCGTCAGGTCAGCATCAGCGTCGGCCGGGTCGGCGCGGTGACTCCGGGCGAAAGCAGGGCGGGCAGCTGGCCCGGCCGCCTCACTGCCACCAACCGCCGCGCCCACGCGCAGGTCGAGCTGGAGGGGATTTGGCGGTGTGGAGTGTGATTTAAGGGACTAGCGACTGGGGACTGGGACCTTACGACGGCTCTCGTTCTTACGAACGGCTAGCCCCAGTCCCTCAAATCCTCATCCGCCCGGCATCACCAGATATTGCTCGATCCGGCCATGCTCGCCGGGCTCGGCATAAGTGACGATCATCAGCTCGCGGCCGGGGAAGGTGAGGCGGTAGTTGCGGTTGACGAAGCCGCCGCGCAGCCGCGCCGGTCCGGCGGCGGTGAAGCTCTGCGGGTCGCCGAGCGGGCTGAGGCTGTCGCGATAGTCGCGCAGCACCTCGTCGGTGAAATAATAATTGGCATCCTCGGTGAAGCGGCTGCGGTCGATCCGGCCGGCGCGGAGCGCCTCGTAGATCGTGCGCGCGGACGCGACGGAACTCTCGTCCGCGCGGGCCTCCGGCGGATGCAGCACGTCGGCGATGCCGCGCGCGATCTGGTCGTGGGCGTTGGCGAACCAGGCGTTGACCAGCACCACGATCGCTTCGTGATCGTACGGATAGACGATGTTCGTCGAGAGGAAGCCGACCGCCTCGCCGCCATGATAGACGGAATGGCGGCCGTTGGCGTCGCGCAGGAAGACGCCGAGCCCGTAATTGCTGGACGTGCCGTTGGTCAGGATGACGGGCGTTTCCTGCTCGGCCCAGTCGCGCGCCGGCAGCAGGGAACGGTTCATCCGGGCGATGTCCCAGCGGGCGAGGTCGGACGCGGTCATCGCGAGCTCGCCGGCCGCATAGAGCCAGCCGCGCCCTGCCGGCGTCTCCGGCCGCACCGGCCCCAGCGCATTGCGCCGGTAAGGGATCGGGAAGCCGGGCCCGACCGCGAGATCCTGGTCGATCGGGTGCATGCCGAGCGGACCGAAGACATGGCTCTGGAGGAAGGCGAGCAGGGGCTGACCCGAGACCCGCTCGACGATCATCCCGGCGACGACATAGCCTGTGTTCGAATATTGCCATTGCGTGCCGGGCTCGAAATCGAGCGGCTTGTGCGCCCAGCGGTCGACGATCTGCTGCGGCGTCACCGGATGCTCCATCGCCGCGAAACTGTAATCCTGCGGCCAGTAATCCTGCAGGCCCGCCGTGTGGCTGAGCAACTGGCGGATCGTGATCCGGTCGCCGCCGGTGATGCCGGGCACGTAGCGCGAGACGTGATCGTCGAGCGAGAGCCGGCCCTGGTCGCGCAGGATCAGGATCGCCGCGGCGGTGAACTGCTTGGAGATGGAGGCGATCGGGTAGAGCGCGTCGGGCGTCGCCGTCGCGATCGCGGGCGATTGCCGGCCATAAGCGCGGGCGAGCACGATGCGCCCGCCGCGGACGACCGCGATCGAGGCCGAAGGCACGCCGGTGCTGGTCAAAGCCTCATTGACGAGCGCGTCGATCCGCGCGGTCTCGGCCGGAGTGAGGTCCTGGGCGAAAGCGGGGGCGGCGAAGACGAGCAGTAAGGCGAACAGGAAGCGGGGCATCGGGTAAAATCCCTGATCGAGAGAGCGGCGGACGATAGGCAGGGCCGGCGCTGAAGGAAAGCGTGGCGGCGAACTCTCGGGGCCACGTCGTTGCCTGGGCGAGCGCTTGTGATAAGCTGCGGATCATGCTCGCTTTTCTCCTGGCAGCCATGGCGGCATCGGTGCCTGACGACACGGTCACGGCCGGCGCGCTAGAGCGCGCCACACCGGCCGAGCTCGCCGCCCGCCTACTGCCGCCGGCCGATGCCGCGCGTGTCGTCGGCGGCCGGATTCGGGCCGAGCTGTTCATGGTCGGATATGATGTAGCGGTGTGGGAGCGCTCCGTGCCGGTTGCGCCGATCATCTGCCGGCGGCCGGTCCACACGCGGCTCTATTTCGACCAGACTTCGCTCGGCCGGCGCGGCGACCCCAACCTGATGCTGATCTCCATCAGCGGAACCAACTCGTTCGACACCTATGGCACGACCTATCCGGACCGGGCGACCCCGGAGCATTGCGCCACGCTGAGCAATTACGTGGGGAGCCCGCCGGATCTCGCCGAACCGACAATCCGGGCGCTCACCAGGCTCACGGATGCGATGCGCTCCGCCGCCGCTCCAAATCCCTTGCCGTTCGCGTTGCGCTGCCTTTCCGAGAATGAGGAGCGCCCCTGCACCAATGAACGCTCGCAGCTTGCATCATTGTCGCTGAGCGAACTCTGGGGGGTATCGTTCGAGCGGAGCTATTATGGGCTGCGCGACGCGTCCCCCTTGAGGGCGGGTGAGGAGCCCGTGCCAACGATGCAATTCGGCATGTCGGCGCCCGACGGTCGCTCCTGGTTCGTTACCCTGGTCGGCGATCGGGAACGGCTCAGTGCGGTCGTGATGCGGCGGACGATGGTGATCTACCACTGAGTCCCCGGGGCAAGGAAAAGGCCGCCGGCTCAGGGGAGCGGGCAGCCTTTCCAATTCCGCGAAGGTGTCGAACCGGCGTCAGGCGCTTGCTTCGTCACCCTCGGCAGGCGCGGCGGCCGGCTCCGCGGCGATTTCGCCGGGCTCCAGCGTCTCGTCGCGCTCCTCGGTGAAGCCGGCGACGTCCTTCTCGAACATCTCCGCCATCACGTCCTTGCCCTGGGCCTGCAGCTCGGCCTCTTCCGGCGAGCGGGCGACGTTGACGATGATCGTCACCGCCACTTCTGGGTGGAGCGCGAGCTTCACCTCCTGCACGCCGATCGCCTTGATCGGCCGGTCGAGCACGATCTGGTTCTTGGCGATCTTGTGGCCTTGGGCCTCCAGTGCCTCGGCGAGGTCGCGGGCGCTGACCGACCCGTAGAGCTGGCCGGCGTTCGAGGCCTGGCGGATCAGCTGGATCTTCGCCCCGTCGACCTTGCTTGCCTCGCTCTGCGCGGCGGCGCGGCGCTCCTCGTTCTGCGCCTCGATCGTCGCGCGATTGGCTTCGAAGACCTTGCGGTTCGATTCATTGGCGCGCAGCGCCTTGCCGCGGGGAAGGAGGAAGTTGCGGGCATAGCCGTTCTTCACCTTCACCACGTCGCCGATCGAGCCGAGCTTCTCGATGCGCTCGAGCAATATGACGTCCATCGCTCTCGCTCCTTATTTCACGACATAGGGAAGCAGGCCGAGATGGCGGGCGCGCTTGATCGCCTTGGCCAGCTCGCGCTGCTTCTTGGTGCTCACCGCGGTGATGCGGCTGGGGACGATCTTGCCCCGTTCGGAGACGAAGCCCTGCAGCAGGCGGACGTCCTTGTAGTCGATGCGCGGCGCATCCTTGCCGGAGAAGGGGCAGGATTTGCGGCGGCGGAAGAATGGGCGGCCCATATTCCTGTCCTTTCCTTAGAGGTCGAAATCGTCGCGGCCGCGGCCGCGACCGTTGCGGTCGCCGCGATCGCGGTCGCCGCGGTCACCGCGCTCGCCACGCTCGTCGTCGCGGCGCTTGTCGCGGTCGCCGCGGCGCATCATCGCCGACGGGCCCTGCTCGTGCGCGTCGACCTTGATCGTGAGGTAGCGGATCACGTCCTCGTTGATCTGGGTCTGGCGCTCCAGCTCGGCGACGACCGGGGCCGGCGCCTCGAAATCGAGCGCGACATAATGCGCCTTGCGGTTCTTCGCGATCCGGTAGGCGATGTTGCGGAGACCCCAGGTCTCGGTCTTGGCGATCTTCCCGCCATTGTCGGTGATGATCTTGGTAGCGTTTTCCGCAAGCGCATCGACCTGGGCCTGGGCCAGATCCTGACGCGCGAGGAAAA
>JAFAZM010000109.1 GCA_019239785.1 Sphingomonadaceae bacterium | reverse complement strand
CGTCTCGCGGCGCCTTTCTCGCGCTGCGGACCCACAGTCAGGAATGGAGCTCCATGGCCCGCAAGAAGATCGCGCTCATCGGCTCGGGAATGATCGGCGGCACCCTCGCGCACCTCGCTGCGATCCGCGAGATGGGCGATATCGTGCTCGTCGACGTCGCCGAGGGCATCCCGCAGGGCAAGGCGCTCGACCTCGCCCAGGCCGGCCCGATCGAGGGCTATGACGCCAAGCTCACCGGCACGCAGGATTATGCCGACATCGCCGGCGCCGACGTTTGCATCGTCACCGCCGGCATCGCCCGCAAGCCCGGCATGAGCCGCGACGATTTGCTCGGGATCAATCTGAAGGTGATGAAGGCGGTCGGCGAGGGCATCAAGGTGCACGCGCCGGACAGCTTCGTGATCTGCGTCACCAACCCGCTCGACGCGATGGTCTGGGCGCTCAGGGAATTCTCCGGCCTGCCGCACGAACGGGTGGTCGGCATGGCGGGCGTCCTCGACAGCGCCCGCTTCCGCCACTTCCTGGCGGAGGAGTTCAACGTCTCGGTCGAGGACGTCACCGCCTTCGTGCTCGGCGGGCACGGCGACACGATGGTGCCGGTGCCGGCTTATTCCGCCGTCGCCGGCATTCCGGTGCCGGACCTCGTCCGCATGGGCTGGTCGACGCAGGAGAGAATCGACGCCATCGTCCAGCGCACCCGCTCGGGCGGCGGCGAGATCGTCGCCCTTCTGAAGACCGGCTCGGCTTATTACGCGCCTGCCACGGCGGCGCTGGAGATGGCCGCGAGCTACCTCAAGGACAAGAAGCGCCTGCTCCCGGCCGCGGCCTACCTGACCGGCCAGTACGGCGTGAACGATCTCTATGTCGGCGTGCCGGTGGTGATCGGCGCCGGCGGCGTCGAGCGGATCGTCGAGATCGACCTGGACGAGACGGCGAAGGCGAACTTCCAGGTGTCGGTCGACGCCGTGAAGGAGCTGCTCGAAGCCTGCAAGAAGATCGACGAGAGCCTCGCATGAGGGCGATCGCCCGGCGCGCAGGTCTGGCGCTGGCCATCGCGGGCCTGGCTGCTCCGGCGCTGGCCACGGGGCCGGAGGGCGCCTGGCTCGACCGGTTCGGGCGATACACCATGCTTCAGCTGGGAGGGAGCCAACCGACGCCGCTGCAGCCGGGCACCCGTGACCTCGGCGACGTCGTCGCCCTGTTCAAGGACGCCTGCCTCGCCCGGCCCTTCGGCATCGACGAGCCCAGGGCCGCAGTCGAAGCGAGGCATTGGAACTTCGAGCGGCTGGACCAGACCGTTCCGGCCGGCGCCACGCCGGCCGATCTGAGCGGCTGGCAGGCCGCCGACGTCTCTGTCCGGTCGAGCAAGGGCGTCTTCTTTGCGCCTAATCCCCAATGCAATGTCACGGCGGCCTTCGCCGCGTCTCTGGATGCGGACGCGGTCGAGGGCGCGGTCACGGCCGCCCTCGCTTCGCCCCCGGCCAACGCCGACAAGAAGCTCGACAAGAAGGGCGAGCGGCGCCGCGGCTACGAGCCGGTATGGACCGTTCCCGGACCCGCCGGAACGCAGCGGAGCGTCTACGTGCATCTGATGAGCAACGGCGGGCAGACCCGCCTTCACCTCGGCGCGATGGAGCCAAAGGAAAAGAAGTGAGCATCCTCGTCAATTCCGCCACCAAGGTCATCACCCAGGGCTTCACCGGCAAGCAGGGCACCTTCCACACCGAGCAGGCGATCGCCTACGGCACCAAGGTCGTCGGCGGCACCTCGCCCGGCAAGGGCGGGCAGACCCACCTCGGGCTCCCCGTGTTCGACACCGTCCAGGAGGCGCGCGAGGCGACCGGCGCCGATGCGTCGTTGATCTACGTGCCGCCCGCCGGCGCGGCCGACGCGATCCTCGAGGCGATCGACGCCGAGGTGCCGCTGATCGTCTGCATCACCGAGGGCATTCCGGTGCTCGACATGGTGCGGGTGAAAAGGGCGCTGACCGGCTCGAAGTCGCGCCTCATCGGGCCGAACTGCCCGGGCGTGCTGACGCCGGGCGAGTGCAAGATCGGCATCATGCCCGGCAACATCTTCCGCAAAGGCTCGGTGGGGGTCGTCAGCCGCTCCGGCACGCTCACCTACGAGGCGGTCTTCCAGACCTCGAACGAGGGCCTCGGCCAGACGACTGCGGTCGGCATCGGCGGCGATCCCGTCAACGGCACGAACTTCATCGACGTGCTCGAGCTGTTCCTCGCCGACGACGAGACCAAATCGATCATCATGATCGGCGAGATCGGCGGTTCGGCCGAGGAGGACGCCGCCCAGTTCCTCCGCGACGAGGCGCGGGCCGGGCGTTCGAAGCCCACCGTCGGGTTCATCGCCGGCCGCACGGCGCCTCCCGGCCGCCGGATGGGCCATGCCGGCGCGATCGTCTCAGGAGGCAAGGGCGCGGCCGAGGACAAGATCGCCGCGATGGAAGCGGCTGGAATCCGCGTGTCGCCGAGCCCATCTGAGCTGGGCTCGACCCTCAAGGCGCTGCTGAACGGCTGAGGGAAAGGCACGGGCGCCGGCGCGTTCTGACCGGCGGCAGGTAAGAAGGCGGTTTTCTGTGGACGTTTACGGCAGCGACATCGAGCAGAGGCCGAGCTGGGCCCGCGACAATTGGCCCCTCGTCGAGCTCGACGAGGTCAATGCCGGCCTCGACCCGACGCTGCAGGCGCTGGCGCCGGTCGCGAAGCAGGCGAAGCAGGCCGCAGTCGCGGCCGGCAAGTCGGAGGCCGAGGTCGAGCAGGCAGCGCTCGATTCCATCCGAGCGATGATGCTGATCCGCACCTACCGGGTGCGTGGCCACCTCGCCGCCGACCTCGACCCGCTGGGACTGGCGCATCGTGAGCTGCCGGCCGACCTGACGCCGGAATTCCATGGCTTCAAGCCGGGCGAGCTCGACAAGCCGATCTTCCTCGACGGCACGCTCGGCTTCAAATGGGCCAGCGTGAACGAGATACTTCCCGTCCTGCAGCGCAACTACTGCGGCAAGGTCGGCCTCGAATATATGCACATCAACGACCTCGAGGAGCGCCGCTTCCTCCAGGATCGGATGGAGGGCAAGAACGCCCAGATCAGCTTCACCCCCGAAGGCAAGCAGGCGATCCTGACCAAGGTCATCGAGGGCGAGCAATGGGAGCATTTCCTCGCCCGCAAATATGTCGGCACCAAGCGCTTCGGCCTGGACGGCGGCGAGTCGATGATCCCGGCGCTCGAGGCGGTGATCAAATATGCCGGCATGGGCGGGGTCGAGGACATCGTC
>JAFAZM010000119.1 GCA_019239785.1 Sphingomonadaceae bacterium | reverse complement strand
CCGCCGGCGCGGCGCCTGCGCAGCCGTCCAGCGGCAACTGATCGGGCGGGCGGTCGCGCCAGCTTTCTGAATCGGTGGAATTTTCCTGCGCCCTGCGGCATTGCGCCGGAGGTGAGACTATCTACCTTGGGCAAAGCCGCCCAAGGCGATAGAAGGGCCTCCCCAAAGGCTTCAGGAACCGAGATGGCGACCGCCACGCACCTCCTCACACCGGAAGAAGCCGGCGCCCACCCGGCGCCGGAGGCCGTCGTCGTCCGTTTCGCCGGCGATAGCGGCGACGGCATGCAACTGACCGGCGGCCAGTTCACCCTGTCGACCGCGCTCGCCGGCAACGATCTCGCGACCTTCCCCGATTTCCCGGCCGAGATCCGCGCGCCGCAGGGAACGACGTTCGGCGTCTCCGCCTTCCAGATCAATTTCGGCTCGACCCAAGTCGACACCGCCGGCGACGCCCCGGACGTCCTCGTCGCGATGAACCCGGCAGCGCTCAAGGTGAACGTCGCTGACTTGAAGCCGGGGGGCCTGATCATCGCTGACCAGGGCGAGTTCGGGGCCAGGAACCTTGCCAAGGCCGGATACGAGGCCGACCCGCTCGAGGACGGCTCGCTCGGCAAATGGCAGGTGATCGCCTTCAACATCTCCCAGCTCACCCTCGATGCCGTGAAGCCGTTCGGCCTCGGCAACAAGGAGGCGCTGCGCTGCAAGAACATGTGGACGCTGGGTCTGGCGCTGTGGATGTTCGACCGCGACCGCGAGCCGCTGGTGGAGTGGCTGCGGACCAAGTTCGCCAAGGCGCCGGAACTTGCCGAGGCCAACATCGCCGCCCTCAACGCCGGCCACGCCTATGGCGAGACGGCCGAGATCGGCGGACAGCTCCACCAGCACCATATCGAGGCGGCGCCCGCTGCGCCCGGCCTCTACCGCACCGTCACCGGCGCCGAATCGATCTCGCTGGGGCTGGTGGCGGGGGCGCAGCTGGCCGGGCTGAAGATGTTCTTCGGCGGCTATCCGATCACGCCGGCGAGCGCGATCCTGCACCACCTCTCCCGCCTCAAGGAATATGGCGTCACCACATTCCAGGCGGAGGACGAGATCGCCGCGATCGGCTCGGCGATCGGCGCCTCATACGCGGGCAGCCTCGGCGTCACCTCCTCGTCGGGCCCGGGGATCGCGCTCAAAGCCGAGGCGATGGGCCTGGCGATCATGGCCGAGCTCCCCTTGGTGATCGTCAACTCGCAGCGCGGCGGGCCCTCGACCGGCCTTCCCACCAAGACCGAGCAGTCCGATCTCTATCAGGCCGTCTACGGCCGCAACGGCGACGCGCCGATGCCGGTGATCGCCGCCCGCTCCCCGGCCGACGCGTTCGACTGCGCGATCGAGGCGTGCCGCATCGCGGTGCGGTACATGACGCCCGTCATGCTGTTGACCGACGGCTACATCGCCAACGCCGCCGAGCCCTGGCGGGTGCCGGATATGTCGGCTTATCAGCCGTTTCCGGTCCAGTTCTACGAAGACGCGCCGGCGGAAGGGGAGGGGTTCAATCCCTATGCCCGGGACGAGAAGCTGGCTCGCATCTGGATCAAGCCGGGGACTCCGGGGCTCACCCACCGGATCGGCGGCATCGAGAAGAATTTCGGCACCGGCCACATCGATTATGCCCCCGCCAATCACCAGAAGATGACCGACACGCGCGCTGCGAAGGTGGCCGGCGTCGCGGACAGCATCCCGGATCAGGAGGTTTGCCTCGGAGAGGCGGGCGACAGGCTGGCGGTGGTCGGCTGGGGCTCGACCTACGGTCCGATCCACCAGGCGGTGCGGAGGGCGCGGGGCCGCGGCCTCGACGTCGCGCACATCCACATCCGCCACATCTGGCCGCTGCCGCGCAATCTCGGTGATCTTCTAAGGTCTTATGACCGGATCATCGTTCCGGAGATGAACACGGGCCAGCTCAAGACGCTGCTGCGCGACCAGTATCTCGTCGACGCCCGCCCCATTACCAAGACCAGCGTGCAGCCCTTCAAGATCTCCGAGATCGAGGCGGCCATCGAGGAAGCACTGCAATGAACGACATGACGCCCCTCACCGCCAAGGATTTCGCGACCGACCAGGA
>JAFAZM010000017.1 GCA_019239785.1 Sphingomonadaceae bacterium | reverse complement strand
AAGATGGCGACGAACAGCGTGAGGAAACCGGTGAGCAGATACGATAGGGTTGAGCCCGGCGCCAGCAAGGCAAGATAGCCCTGCGCGCCGATCGACTGGGCCTGGCAGTCGATGAATGCCATCGCGGCGCGAACGAAGCCCTCGTCGGGCGGAATGAGCGGGCAGACCGCGGGCATCAGGCGACTTCCAGCAGGCGCGGGATCCACTCGGCGGGATCGTCGCCGGTCTCCGCGCGGATCTCGTCGAGCAGGCGCACGGTGCGCTCGCGGCCGGAGAGGATGGTGAGCAGATCCTGCTCGCCGGTGAGGTTCAATCGCGCGACGACGCTGTCGGCGCCATGCTTGATCAGGAAACAATGGGCGTTGTCGGGCAGGGTCCGCACCAGCTCGAATTCGTGCGGGGTGAGGCCGAAGCCGTCCATATAATCGGTGGCGCGCGCCTTCGGATTGGCCATGAAGATCTGCGTCGCCGCCTGCTCGATGATCGCGCTGGCGATGCGGCTTTCGAGCGCGTCCTGCGCGCTCTGCGTGGCGAAGCCGACGATGCCGTTCCTTTTGCGGATCGTCTTTTCCCAATCCTTGATGCGGCGCACGAAGATGTCGTCGTCGAGCGCCTTCCAGCCTTCGTCGACGACGATGATCGCCGGGCTCCCGTCCAATCGCTCTTCGACGCGGTGGAACAGGTACATCATCGCCGGGCTGCGGAGCGCCGGATCGTCGAGGATCTGGGTCATGTCGAAGCCGACGGCTTCGGCGGTGAGGTCGGTCCTGTCGCGGGCGTTGTCGAACAGCCAGGCCCGCTCGCCGTCGCCCCACCAGGGCCGGAGGCGGGACCAGAGGTCGCTGGCGCTGGGGCGGTGGCCGCCGCGGAAAAGTTCGCTAAGGTGCCGCAGACGGCGGTTTTCGGGGGGCTGGCCGAAATTGGCGTCGACGGCGTCCTTGATGCGCGCGACCTCGTCGATGTCGGCACCGCCGGCGAGCAGCGCCAGCCAATCGATCAGGAACTGGCGGTTCGCCGGATTGTCCGGCAATTGCAAAGGGTTGAGGCCGGACGGAGTGCCCGGGCGGAGGAGGTCGTAGCGGCCGCCTATCGCCCGGATGAACAGCTCCGCGCCGCGATCCTTGTCGAAGAAGATGATGCGCGGCCGGAACTTGCGGGCCTGGGCGAGGAGGAAGTTCAGCACCACCGTCTTGCCCGAGCCGGACGGGCCGATGACGGTGAAATTGCCGAGATCGCCCTGGTGGAAGTTGAAATAATAGGGCCCGGCGGCGGTCGTCTCGAGCAGGGTGACCGCCTCGCCCCAATGGTTGCCGTCGGCCCGCCCGAGCGGGAAATTGTGGCCCGAGGCGAGGCCGGCGAAATTGCCGGTCGAGATCAGTCCGCGCCGGGCTATGTAGCGGAAATTGCCGGGGAATTG
Source organism: Sphingomonadaceae bacterium (assembly GCA_019239785.1). Classification (GTDB taxonomy): domain Bacteria; phylum Pseudomonadota; class Alphaproteobacteria; order Sphingomonadales; family Sphingomonadaceae; genus Allosphingosinicella. The sequence goes on along the minus strand of JAFAZM010000017.1, from coordinate 2,559 downwards.
CGCCCAGAAAGCGGGCTCGAGCGCGATCTCCTCGCGCACCGACAGGATGCCGAGGTCGGCGAGCGCCGCCTGCACTTCCGCCATGCCCTCGTCGACCGCGGCGGGGGTGTCGCCGCGCAGCGCGATCGTCATGTGGTGCTCGCCGAAGCCGGCGCGGCCGGCGGCGACCTCGTCCTTGGCGTTGGAGAGGTCGGCGCGCAGGCTGACCGCCTCGTCCTCGGCCGAACGCATGCGGCGAAGCGCCAGGTTCATGCGCGATAACGCCGCCTGACGCTCGACGAAGCCGAAAGATTGCGAGACGGTGAGCTCGAACGGCAGGCGGAGCAGCTCGTCGAGCATGCCGGCGACGGTCTGGCCGGGATAGTCCTTGATCGAGACCAGGCCGAGGAAGCTGCGCGGCGTCGCCCCGGAGGGCCCGAGCTCCACCGTTTCCTGGCCGAAGCTGACGCGGCGGTAGGGGAGATAGTCGCCGAGATCCTCGAGCGGCAGGAGGACCGGGCGCATCTCGCCGTTCAACAGCACCGAGAGGAATTCGAGCGGCTCCGAGCAGGGGCCGTGGGGCGTGTCGTAGACGCCGAGCAGGCGCGGCTCGTAGCTGCCGAGCGCCGCCATCAGCGCGTCGCGCGCCTGGCCGAGCTGGTGGAGCTCGTAGGCGGCGGTGGGATCGCCCGATGTCGTGGCCGCGCGGCCGAGCCGCTCGCGCAGGCGGTCGAGCCGCCCGACCCGGCCCTGCAGCGGGCGGCGGATCAGGGTCAGGAAGATATCGTTGACGTAGAGCCGCTTGCCGTTGAGGCGCCGCCGCCAGGCCGCGTCGAGGTCGCGGGAGAAGGGGTCGGGATGGGTGTCGGAAAGGCCAACGTCGATCTGCCGGCGCACGACATGGTGGTAGATCGCGAAGCGCGACGAGCCGATCGCCTGCAGGGTCGCGTCGCGCAGGCGCTTCCTGTAGTTGATTTCCTCCGTGTCGGCGGTCTCGAACAGCAGGCCGCGCATCTTGACGACCTGCATGAGCAGGCCGTCGCGGGTCTCGATCGTGTGGTCGTCGACGTGGCGCGCGTAGGGGAGGTGCTTGCCCGCGGGCTGCTCCCTCGACGGCGCGCGCCGGTCTCGGGTCAGGGGCGGTAGGAGTTGCATCCCCACACCTTGTGGTTCTTGACGCGCGGGCAGCGCGAGACGCGGGTCAGCCAGAGGTCGAAGAAGCGCGGCTCACGCAGGCACATGAGCACGCCGACGAAGTGGATGACCAGCGCCGCGGCGACCGCCCACAGCGAGCGGAATACGAGGAACAATTCGGTCGCGACGACGGCGTTGGCGACGAAATAGGAATAAGTGACGCCCGCGAACATCTGCGGCCGCGTCAGCGCGACGAACAGCCGGTCATGCTCGAGGCCGTCCACGGCTCAACCCCCGAGGGAGGAGGTGGACTGGATTCCCGCGACGATGCTCGCCGCTCCGAACAGGATGAAGCAGCCGAGGATGACGGTGGCGCCGTAGCGCCAGTTGATGCGGCCGGTCAGCATCAGGAAGCCGACCGAGGCGACGGCGATCACGGCGACGACGGTCGCGACCGTGCCGAGCAGGGTGCCCTGCAGCCAGCGCACCGCCGAGACGATGACGCCCGAGCCGGCGGGATCCGCCCCGGAATAGCTGTCCTGCGCCATCGCGGCGGAGGACCATGCGACCGCTCCGGCCGCAAAAGCGGTTCCGAAACAACGACGTAGCAGCTCAATCACTCTCGTTCCCCAGCCCAACCGAATCGCCGGCAGCCCAGCGGGAGATATTAACTGTTGTCAGGCACTTGCCAATAGCGGCGGGTTTCGTCGCCTCCCGGTGCGCCGCGGTGGGACGGGCCGAGCCCGGCCAAGGCGTCGACGGGCGGCCTGGGAGGACCCGCAATGCGGACCGCTTGTCCACTGTCCCGTCTGCATCGCCGAGCTTCACGCATGCCACTGGACAGTCGCGATACCATGAGTCACTCTGACCGATCAAAGCAGCGCCGGGGGGACGAGTCGCTCTGCGAAGAATTGGACGGCAGTCAACGCCTGTTTGTCTCTTTCACGTTCAAGCGGTTCTGCAGGACGAGACTTAGATCGGGAGCGGCCGCGCCAGCATCATTACAGCTTGTTCATCTATTTTTCGCGGGAAATGCGGGTTTTCGCTGCGCCTGATCGTCGGATAACGGGGAGGAATTCGACGTGACGACATATAATGGCGGCAACGGCAAGGACACGATCGTCGGCGGCGGCGGCAACGACATCATCCACGGCGGCAACGGCAACGACATGCTGTACGGCGGCGCCGGCAACGACCAGATCTTTGGCGACAACGGCAGCGACGATATCACCGGCGGCGCCGGCGACGACCTGATCGACGGCGGCAACGGTCCCGACACCGCTTATTATTCCGGGCCGATCGACGAATATACCTTCTTCACCAGCGCCGGCTATCTCCACATCGTGCATCTCGGCGGTGCCGGGGCCGACGGCCACGACCGCGTGATCAACGTCGAGAAATTGGTGTTCGCCGACCGTGTCATTAACATCGGCAGCGGCAAGAACA
>JAFAZM010000176.1 GCA_019239785.1 Sphingomonadaceae bacterium | reverse complement strand
CGCCCACCCTAAATAGCCGTGTCATGAGCCAAGATGCCTGGTCCACCCTCCAAGCCCAACCGGCCGAAACGCTCCGGGACCTGTTCGCCGCGGAGCCGGACCGGCTGTCCCGCTTGGTCGTGGAGCAGAGCGGCATCCGCTTCGACTTCGCCAAGACCCATTTGAGCCGCTTCGCGATCGACACCTTCCTGGCGCTTGCCGACCAGGCCGGTCTCGCCGCGGCGCGCGACGCCTTGTTCGCCGGCGAGACGGTCAATCCGACCGAGGGGCGCGCCGCCGAGCACAGCGCCGAACGGGGGCAGGGGGCGCCGGAGAGCGTCGCCACCGCCGCCGCGCTGCACGCGCGGATGCGGGCGCTGATCGACGCGATCGAGGCCGAGGCGTTCGGCCCGGTCCGCCACATCCTCCATATCGGCATCGGCGGCTCGGCGCTTGGGCCGGAGCTGCTGATCGACGCGCTCGGCCGCGACGGCGGGCGCTACGAAGCGGCGATCCTCTCCAACGTCGACGGGATCGCCTTCGAGGATGCGGTCGCCGGCTTCGATCCGGCCGCGACCCTCGTCGCGATCGCGTCGAAGACCTTCACCACCACCGAGACGATGCTGAACGCGCGCGCGGCCCTGCAATGGCTCGAGGAAGGGGGCGTCACCGATCCCTACGGCCGGCTGATCGCGCTCACCGCCAGCCCGGACAAGGCGATCGCGTTCGGCATCGACGAGACTCGGATCCTGCCCTTCGCGGAGACGGTCGGCGGCCGCTATTCGCTCTGGTCCTCGATCGGCTTCCCGGCCGCGCTCGCTCTGGGTTGGGACGCGTTCGAAAGCCTGCTCGAAGGCGCAGCGGCGATGGACCGCCATTTCCGCTTCACCCCGTTCGAGGTCAATGCCCCGGTCCTCGCCGCCTTCGTCGACCGTTACTACGCCAATGTACGCGGGGCGGAGACGCGCGGCATCTTCGCCTATGACGAGAGGCTGCGGCTGCTGCCCTCCTACCTGCAGCAGCTCGAGATGGAATCGAACGGCAAGAGCGTGCGGCTCGACGGCAGCCCGGCCGGCCGCGCCACCTCGCCGATCGTCTGGGGCGGCACCGGCACCGACGCGCAGCATGCCGTCTTCCAGCTGCTGCACCAGGGCACGCATCTCGTGCCCGTGGAGTTCGTCGCCGCGATCGAAGCCGGCGACACGCTCGCCGAGGAGCATCACCGCCAGCTCCTGATCAACTGCTTCGCCCAGGGCGCGGCCTTGATGAGCGGCCGGGCAAGCAACGATCCGCACCGCGCCTATCCCGGCGACCGCCCGTCGACGACGATCCTGCTCGAGCGGGTCGATCCGGCGACACTGGGGGCGCTGCTCGCCTTCTACGAGCACCGCACCTTCGCCAATGCCGCTTTGCTCGGCATCAACCCGTTCGACCAGTTCGGCGTCGAGCTCGGCAAGGAGATCGCCAGGGCGCTCGATGCCGGCGACGATCTCGGCTTCGATCCTTCGACCGAGGCTTTGATCGCCAGCGCCTTCGGAGAGGAGGCGTGAAGACCTTGCTGGCTCTGGTCGCGCTGGCGCTTCCCGCCGCCGGCGGGGCCGAGCCGCTCCGGGTCGTCCACGACCGGCTGTTCATTCCGGTCATCGTCAACGGCGAGCGGACCGAGGCCCTGCTCGATTCGGCGGCGGAGATGACCATCCTGGACGACGATTTCGCGCGGCACCTCAATCTCGCCGTCGGGGGCGATGAAGCCGCGCACGGTTCGGGCGCGGCCGAAATGCGGGCGCGCTTCGCCGATCACGTCGCGGTCGAGACGCTCGGCGGCTCGATGGAGCTGCGGGTCGGCATCCTCGATCTGGACGAGGTCGGCAACCGTCTGGTCGGCCGGCCCCTCCACATGCTGCTCGGCCGCGACCTGTTCGACGAGACGCGGTTGCGCATCGACATTGCCGGCGGCACGATCGAGGCCTTCGACGGCAGGCCGCGCGGCGTGCTTCTGCCGGTCGGCGAGCATCGCGGCACGCCGACCGTCCCGGCCGCGGTCGAGGGCCATGGGGCGGTCCAGGCTGTGTTCGACACCGGCAACGGCAGCGGCGTGCTGGTCGGCAGCGCCTATGCGCGGCGCATCGGCCTCACCGGCGCACGCATCGTCGGCCGGGAGGAGGGCGGCGGGCTTGGCGGCGCAAGGCGGCGCGACATCGTGGTGCTGCGCAGCCTAACCCTGGCGGGACGCAGCTTCCGCAACGTCCGCGCCGCGATCGATCCCGGCGAGACTGCGTCCGACCTCAACATCGGCACCTCGATCCTGCGCCATTTCGTCATCACCACCGATTTCGCCGGACACCGGGTCTGGCTGGAGCCACGCTCATGACCGCAAGCTACGACTACGACCTCTTCGTCATCGGCGCCGGCTCCGGCGGGGTTCGCGCCGCGCGGGTCTCCGCCGCGCACGGCGCCCGCGTCGTGATCGCCGAAGAATATAAGGTCGGCGGCACCTGCGTGATCCGCGGCTGCGTGCCGAAGAAACTGCTCGTCTACGGCGCCCATTTCGCCGAGGATCTGCAGGATGCCCGCCGCTTCGGCTGGAAGATCAAGGGCTGCACCTTCGACTGGCCGACCCTGCGCGACAATGTGCTGGCCGAGGTCGAGCGGCTCGAGGGCATCTACACCGACATCCTCGACCGGCACGACGTCGAGATTTACGCGCAGCGCGCGACGGTGACCGGGCCGAACCAGGTCACCCTTGCCGACGGCACCAAGGTCAGCGCCGCGACCATCCTGATCGCGACCGGCGCCAGGCCGCTCATCCCGAACGTCCCCGGCGCCGAACACGGGATCAGCTCGAATGAGAT
>JAFAZM010000157.1 GCA_019239785.1 Sphingomonadaceae bacterium | reverse complement strand
CGCCTCCACCAGCGGCGCCCTCGGCGACGCGATGGGCCATGCCTATGTCCAGCGCTATTTCCCGGCCTCGGCCCGCGCCGACGTGCAGAACATGGTCCGCAACATCACCGCGGCGTTCGACAGGCGGCTGACCCAGATCAGCTGGATGGCGCCGGCCACGCGCGCCGAGGCGCGGCACAAGGTCGAGACCCTGATCGTCGGCGTCGGCTATCCCGACACCTGGCGCAATTATTCCGGGCTGGAGGTGCGGCCCGACGATGCGTTCGGCAACCTCCGGCGCGCGCAGCTCTACGAATATCGCCACCAGCTCGCCAAGCTCGGCCGGCCGGTCGACCGGCGCGAATGGTGGCTCTTCCCGCACACCGTCAATGCGGTGAACCTGCCGCTGCAGAACGCGCTCAACTTCCCGGCCGGCATCCTCGAGCCGCCCTTCTACAACGCCAATGCCGATCCGGCCTTCAACTATGGCGCGATCGGTTCGGTGATCGGCCACGAGATCAGCCACAGCTTCGACAATCTCGGGTCGGGTTTCGACGCCGAGGGCCGGCTGCGAAACTGGTGGACGCCGGCCGATCTCGCCCATTTCCAGGCGGCCGGCCAGGCGCTGGTCCGGCAGTACAATCAATATGAGCCCTATCCGGGGCTGCACATCAACGGCCAGCTCACATTGGGCGAGAATATCGCCGACGTGGCCGGCCTCGCCGCCGCGCTCGACGCCTATCATGCCTCGCTGCACGGGCGGCCGGCGCCGGTGATCGGCGGGCTGACCGGCGATCAGCGCTTCTTCCTCGCCTTCGCCCAAGCCCACCGCCTGCTCGCGCGCGAAGCCGCGATGCGCGCCCAGATCGCCACCAACGAACACGCCCCCGACCCCTGGCGCGCCGAGACCGTCCGCAACATCGACGCCTGGTATACGGCGTTCAACGTGCGGCCCGGGCAGGCGATGTATCTGGCGCCGGCGGATAGGGTGCGGATCTGGTAAGGGTTGGAAGAAAGAAGAATAAAAACAAGAACAAGACCCTCACCCTGCCCTCTCCCGCAAGCGGGAGAGGGTTAAAGCCGCAAGCGCGAGGCTCTCCTTCTCCCGCTTGCGGGAGAAGGTTGGGATGAGGGTCTTGTTCTTTTTCCCCGGCTAAGCCCCGATCAGCTCACGCCCGATCAGCATCCGCCTGATCTCGTTCGTCCCTGCGCCGATATCGAGCAATTTCGCGTCGCGGAAATAGCGTTCGACCGGCCAGTCCTTGGTATAGCCGGCGCCGCCCAAAGCCTGGATCGCCTCGCCGGACACCCGCACCGCATTCTCGCTCGCGAGCAGGATCGCGCCGGCGGCGTCGAACCGCGTCGTCTTGCCCTCGTCGCAGGCGCGGGCGACTTGGTAGACATAGGCGCGGGCGGAATTGAGGGCGACATACATGTCGGCGACCTTGGCCTGCATCAGCTGGAACGAGCCGATCGGCTGGCCGAACTGCTTGCGCTCGCGGACATAGGGCAGGACGACGTCGAGGCAGGCCTGCATGATGCCGAGCTGAATGCCGGCGAGCACGGTCCGCTCGTAGTCGAGCCCCGACATCAAAACGCCGACGCCACCGTTGACCGGCCCCATCACATTCTCGTCGGGCACCTCGCAATCGTCGAAGATCAATTCCGCGGTCGGCGAGCCGCGCATCCCCATCTTGTCGAGCTTCTGGCCGATCGAGAAGCCCTTCATCCCCTTCTCGATGAGGAAGGTGGTGATGCCGCGGCTTCCCTCACCCGTCTTGGCGTAGACCACCAGAGTGTCGGCATAAGCGGCGTTGGTGATCCAGAATTTGGTGCCGTTGAGGACGTAGCCGCCCTGCACCTTCTCCGCCTTCAGCTTCATCGAGACCACGTCGGAGCCGGCCCCGGCCTCGGACATGGCCAGGCTGCCGACATGCTCGCCGGAGATTAGCTTCGGCAGATATTTCGCCTTCTGCTCCGGGCTCGCCCAGCGGCGGAGCTGGTTGACGCAGAGGTTGGAATGGGC
>JAFAZM010000116.1 GCA_019239785.1 Sphingomonadaceae bacterium | reverse complement strand
GAGGGTGCGGGACGGGCCAAGGTCGCGAAGGTCGACGGTGGCGGTGCCGGTCGCACCGTTGGCGAGGTTGCCGCCCTGGCCGGCGAAGGCCTGCGGCAGCGAGTTGACCAGATCCTCGGTGCGGGTGGTGCCCTGGAGGCGGACCTCGGCGCTGTTGATCACCGTGACTGGGCTGGTGCCGGACAGGTTGGGGGTCGGAATGCGCGTGCCGGTGACGACGATCGCCTCTTCCTCGGCCGGCTGGCCCGCGGCCGGACCGGTGGTCGGCGCCGGCTGGTCGGCCTGCGGCTGGGCGGGCTGGGCGTCCGCGGCGAAAGCCGGAGTGGCAATGCCGATCGATCCGCCGATCACGGTCGTCGCGAGCAGGTTGCGCAGCAACTGAGTCCTGTAGTTCATCTCGGTCCCCTCCGATCGGCCGCAGCCGTGAGTCGAACACCAGCCCCGACGCTGGTTCCCGGAGATCGTTTAAGAGATGAAACGATTTTGACGCAATCGCCGCTGCCGAAAGCGTACCCCATTTTCGGAGTGCGTGGCAATTTTGTCACATGGGCGGAGGAGCCGGAACGAGGCTTGCGCGAAGCGGCCTGCGCTCGCAATATCGCGCTCCACCGTATCGGGGAATGGACATGATGACCGCAAAGCCGCTCCTGCTCGCCGCCCTGCTGGCCGGTCTCGCCTTCCCCGCGGTCGCGCAACGCGGCGGCCATCAGGCGGAGCGGCGGCCGCAGACCTTCGAGGCCCTGGTCCATTGCCGGACGATCGCGGATTCGGCGGCGCGGCTGCAATGCTACGACACGGCCGCGGCGGCGCTGGAGCAGGCGGCCGAGCGCCGCGACCTCGTCGTCGTCGACCGCGCCCAGGTCCGCGAGAGCCGGCGGCGGCTGTTCGGCCTTGCCCTGCCCCACCTGCCGATCTTCGGCGGCGGCGACAACGACCGCGACGACCAGGAAATCACGCAGATCGACAGCACCGTCGCCTCGGCGGTCCGCAACGATCTCGGCCAGTGGCAGGTGCGGCTGCAGGACGGCGGCACCTGGATCCAGACCGACTTCAATCCGCTCGCGCTGGCGCCGCGCCCCGGCCAGCCGGTCAGCGTCCATCGCGGCGCGCTCGGCTCCTATATGATGCGGGTCAACCGCCAGCCGGGCGTGCGCGTCCGCCGGGTCCTGTAACGAAGGCTCAGCGCGGCCTCGCGACCGACGCCGGATCGAGCCGCGCGCCCTCCCAGACCAGGCTCCAGTGAAGGTGCGGCCCGGTGGCGCGGCCGGTCGCGCCGACGCGGCCGATCGGATCGCCCTGGCGCACGGTCTGGCCTGGCCGCACCGATGCGCTCGACAGATGCAGGAAGGCGCTGGTCAGCCCCATGCCGTGATCGAGGATGACGAGATTGCCCTCCAGGCTGAAGCCCGGCGGCGGCGCCAGCGTGACCACGCCGTCGGCCGGCGCCACGACCAGCGCGCCGGCGCCGGCGGCGATGTCGGCGCCGCTATGATAGGCGGCGGGCACGCCGCCCCGGTAGATGCGCTGGGCGCCGAAGGCGCCGCTGAGCCGCCCGTGCGCCGGCCAGATGAACTGCTGGGCCCAGCCGAGGCTCACGGAGCGAAGCGCGCGGGCGGCGCCGATCCGCCGCAATTCGCCCTCGCGCAGCCGCGCATATTCGGGCGTCGGCCCGTCCGCCGGTCGGGCCAGGCCGATATGCTGGATCTGCCAGGCGCGGCGCGCCACGCTCAGCGACTGCCGCCGCTCGCTGCCGTCGGCGAGGCGGGCGACCAGGGTCGCGCTCGGCCCGGCGTCGCGGTCGAAGCCGATCAGGAAGCGGCCGTCAGGCGCCAGCGGCACCGGGCGGCCGTCGAGGGTCAGCGCAACCGTGCCCGGCGGCGCGACGCCGTGCCGCAGCGCTCCCTGCAGCGGCGGCCCATCGAGGCGAAGCTCCGGCACGTCGGCCGCGGCGACGCAGCCGAGCAGAGCGGCCGCCGCCACGAGAATGCGGACCGGCCCCATGCGCCTAGCCGATCGCCCGCACCGCCGCCCGCTCCGCCTCGCTGAGCAGGGGATTCCAGATGTCGAAGATGAGGATCGCCCTCGGTTCGTCGCCGTCGTTCCAGGCTTCATGCTCGATCGTGTCGTCGAACGCCCAGGCCCTGCCGGGCGCGGGAATGCGGGTCTCCGCGCCGACCCGGAAGCCGCAGCCCTCCGGCACCACCAGCGGCAGGTGGACGGTGGCGCGGACATTATCTGAGCCGGTGTGCGGCGGGATCCGGCTGTGCGCGTTGAGGATGGAGAAGAGAGCGGTGGGCCCCTTCCCGGGAATGTCGAGCAGAGGCAAAGCCTCAAGCATGGCCGCGGTCGCCGGGCAACGGGCGCAATTCGCATCCTGGCGCACCCCGTCCTCCCAGAAGAACCAGGCGCTCCAGCGCCGACTGTGGTTGAGCTCCGCCCATTGGTTGACCGGCTGGGTCGGATCGAAGGCGATATAAGGGCGAAACTCCCCCTCGCCGCCCCCGGCGAGCAGAGCGAGCAGCTCGCGCCTGATCTCCTCCGTTCGCCGCTCGAGTGCCGTGAACCAGGGGAAGTGCTCTTCGGGGAAGAATTCGAGCGCGGGCAGATAGGGGAAGTGGCCGTTGACCGGCTGCTGCTGATAGACTTTGCGCCGGCCGGTGCGCTGCGCGGCATAGGCCTCGGCGCGGCTGAAGTCGGCATCCGGGAACGCCTCGCGCAGCGCGGCGAGCGGCGCCGCGAAGGCCGCCTCGTGGCGCGCCGCCTCAGCATCGAGCAGCGCGCGGCCGCGCGCGAGCGCCGCCTGGACGGGCGGCGACAAAGCGGCGGGATCGGGCTCGACCGCGAGGATGGCGCGGAACATGGTGAGCGCCTCGGCCCGGCGCCCCAGCCGCGCCAGCAGGTCCGCCTTCATCAGCACCGCCGGCACGAAATATGGATCGACGGCGAGCGCCCGATCGAGGCTGGCCATCGCAGCGTCCGCGTGCCCGGCGAGATCGAAGGCCTGGAACAGGTTAAACCGCAGCGCCGCCGCCTCGGGCGCGGCCGCAGCCGCGCGTTCGAGCAGGGGGATGGCGGTCACGGCGTCACCGCGGCCGAGCGCGATCATCGCCAGCGCGTTCAGCCCTTGCAGGTGATCCGGCTGCCGTTCGAGCAGGGTTTCCAGCAATGACGCCGCAGCTTCGGGCCGTCCCTGGTCCCATGCCGCAGAGGCCTGGGCGAACAGGTCGGCCGCCGGCGGCGGCGCTTCGCTCACTTGCTGCGTTCCGCCTCGAGCGAAGCTTCGGCCGAGCAATAGGCTTCCTGGCGCTCGACGCTCCAATAGCGCAGCTCGGCGAGCGGGATCGGCTGGCGGGTCACCGCGCACAGGACATGGTCGCCGTGCGAGAGCACGCGGAAGGTGCCGGGGAGATAATGGAGCCGTGCGAGCCGGCCGGCCTGGTTCATCAGCATGGACATGTCCGTTACAGCAATTTCGGCTGGTCGGCCTTGGTCTTTAGATAAGGCGCGCGTTTGGGCCGCTCAACCGTATCGCCGACCTTAGCCTCGACCGGCCCGTCATGGAAATGGAGCCGAAGCAGGCGCGCCTCGCGCGCCGCCGCGGCCGAGATCAAGGTGCGCCCCTCGCGGTCCTCGACCCGGGCATAGCCCCGTTCGAGCGGGCGGTTGGGATGGGCGAGCTGGGCGACGCGCCACAAAGCGTCCAGCCGCTCGCGGGCGCGGGCATGGGCCGAGACGAGCAGGCCGGGCCGAAGCGCGCCGGCGGCGTGACCGAGCTCGCCCCGGGCGCGGTCGAGCCGGCCGCGCAGCGCGCGCGGCAGCCGCTCGCCGAGCTCGTCGAGCCTTTGCTGCTGCGGCGCGAGCAAATCCTCGCGCGCCGGCCAGTGGCGCAGCAAGGCGGAAAGCTGCTCGCCGCCGCGCTCGACGGTGCGGCGCGCGCAGCGTTCGGCCCGCGCGCCGAGGTCGCGCACCGAGGCAAGCAACTCGCCGCGCACCGGCACCGCCAGCTCGGCCGCCGCGGTCGGCGTCGGGGCGCGCATGTCGGCGGCGAAATCGCACAAGGTGGTGTCGGTCTCGTGGCCGACCGCGGAGATGATCGGGATCGCCGAGCCGGCCACGGCGCGCACCACGATTTCCTCGTTGAACGCCCACAGATCCTCGATCGAGCCGCCGCCGCGGGCGACGATCAGCAGGTCCGGCCGCTCGGCGCGCGTGTTGAAGCCGGCTACTGCCGCGGCGATCTTCTCGGCCGCGCCTTCGCCTTGCACCGGCACCGGCCAGAGGACGACATGGGTCGGGAAACGATCCTCGAGCCGGTGCAATATGTCGCGGATCACCGCGCCGGTCGGAGAGCTGATCACGCCGATCAGCCGCGGCGCGAAGGGCAGCCTCTTCTTTCGCTCCTGGTCGAACAGGCCCTCGGCGGCGAGCGCGCGGCGCCTCTTGTCGAGCAAGGCCATCAACGCGCCCTGGCCGGCCAGCTCCAGCCGCTCGACGACGATCTGGTAGCGCGAGCGGGCCGGATAGGTGGTGAGCTTTCCGGTCGCGACCACCTCGATCCCGTCTTCGGGGCGGAAGCGGAGCGCGGCGGCCTGGCCGCGCCAGATCACCGCGTCGATGCAGGCGGCATCGTCCTTCAGCGTGAAATAGCAATGGCCCGAGGCGACCTTCTTGAAGCCGGAAATCTCGCCGCGGACGCGGATATGGTCGAAGGCGCCCTCCACCGTCCGCTTGAGCGCCGAGGACAGCTCCGAAACCGAGAGCGCCGGCGCGTTGTCGCCCGGGGCTTCGATTGCTAGGAGGCCGGGGTCGGCAAAGGGATCGTCGCTCATATGAATGTGCTGCTCATCGGTTCGGGCGGGCGCGAGCATGCCCTCGCCTGGAAGCTCGCGCAATCGCCGCGGCTGACGAAGCTCTATGCGGCGCCGGGCAATCCGGGCATCTCCGAGCATGCGGAGCTGGTCCCGCTCGATGCCGCCGACCATCGCGCAGTGATCGATTTCTGCCGTCGGCACGCAATCGGGCTGGCGGTGATCGGCCCCGAAGCGCCGCTGGTCGACGGGCTCGCCGACAATCTTCGGGCGATGGGCATCCCGACCTTCGGCCCGAACAAATTCCCGGCCCAGCTGGAAGGCTCGAAGGGCTTCACCAAGGACCTTTGCGCGCGCCACGACATCCCGACCGCGCGCTACGCCCGCGCCACCGACCGGCTCGCGGCGGAGACGGCACTGGAGGAGTTCAGCCTGCCCGTGGTGATCAAGGCGGACGGGCTCGCCGCCGGCAAGGGCGTGATCATCGCCGAGACCGCCGAGGACGCCAATGCCGGGCTCGACGCGATGTTCGCCGGCGGCTTCGGCGCGGCCGGCGAAAGCGTCGTCGTCGAGGAGTATATGGAGGGCGAGGAGGTCAGCTTCTTCGCTTTGGTCGACGGCGAGACGGTGCTGCCGTTCGGCTCGGCGCAGGACCATAAAAGGGTCGGCGACGGGGACACCGGCCCCAATACCGGCGGCATGGGCGCCTACAGCCCGGCAAGGATCTTCACGCCGGCGCTGGAGGAGCAGGTGCTGGCCGAGATCGTTCGCCCCACCGTCCATGCGCTCGCCGAAATGGGCCACCCCTTTTCCGGCATCCTCTATGCCGGACTGATGCTGACCGAAGCGGGGCCGAGGCTGGTCGAATATAATGTCCGTTTCGGGGACCCCGAATGCCAGGCGCTGATGCTGCGGCTCGACAGCGATCTGCTCGACCTGATGCTCGCCTGCGCGAAGGGCGAGCTGGCCGAGGCGGCGGCACCGCGTTTCTCCGGCGATGCGGCCCTGGTCGTGGTGATGGCGGCCAAGGGCTATCCCGGCACGCCGAAGAAGGACGGCGCGATCGCAGGCCTCGAGCAGAAGGGCGCGACGATCTTCCAGGCCGGCACCGCGCGCAAGGGCGGCAAGCTGGTCGCCGACGGCGGCCGCGTGCTCGGCGTCGCCGCCCGCGGTAAGGACGTCGCCGCCGCACAGCGCGCCGCCTATCGCGCCGTCGACGGAATCCACTTCCCGTCGGGCTTCTGCCGCCGCGACATCGGCTGGCGCGAAATCGCCCGGCTCAGGGCTGACGCGCGCGGCCGGAAAGGCTAAGGATCGGCCGATGTCGCGCTCCGTCAAATTCCTGATCGGCCTTGCCGTCGCCCTGCTGTCGGGCTGGATCGGCCACGGACCGCTCGGCCAGGGCGAAAGCTTCATCGATCAGCTGGATGCGCAGGCGAAGGCGGTGGTCCGCGCCAATGAGCTGCCGGTCCAGGTCCGCTTCGAACGCGATCCGCTGAGCCGCCGGGCGATCCTCTCCGGCCATATCGACCGGTTCCAGCGCGAGGGCATGGAGGGCTTCCCCGGGATCGACGGCCGCGTCGCCGCGATCCCCGGCGTATCGGGCGTGCGCTGGGAGGGCGAATGATGCCTTTGCTCGCCGAGATCCTGATCCTCACCGCGGTCTTCTACGCGATCGGCGTCGGCATCGGCTGGCTGCTCTTCGGCCGGCCGAAGAAGACCTCCTTTCTCGGGGACTGATCCGGCCATGCTCGCATTGATCCTCTACAACATCGTGCCCTTGGGGGTGGCCGTCCTGATCGGCATCCTCACCGCGCGCTGGATGTTCGCCCGCCGCCCGACGCCGCCAACCAAGAGCGAGGATTCGACCACATCATGACTCTCGACATCACCACGATCCTGATCGGCCTCATCGTCCTGGGCCTCGTCATCATGCTGGTCGGCCTCGTCGCGTCGCGCCGCAAGCCGCCCCAGGTGGGGGGGCGGGCGGAGGGCGAGAGTCCCTATGTCGCGAGCACGGAGCGGCCCTATATGAAGAAGCCGGCGAACCTCGACGGGCCGCAGGGCAACAGCGTCGCCGACGAGGTCGCGGTCGCCACCACCGACGTCGCCGGCGAGGTGCTCGGCGTGCCGCCGCACCATGCGCCAGGGCCGGCCGACGATCTCTCGCGGATCAAGGGGGTCGGGCCGAAATTCGTCGCCAGGCTCAACGAGCTCGGCATCACCCGCTACGACCAGCTCGCCGGCCTCAACGCCAACGAGGCGGCGCATCTCGACGAACGGATGGGCCCGTTCCGCGGCCGCCTCGCCCGCGACCGCGTGATCGAGCAGGCGGATTATCTCGCCCGCGGCGACCATGAGGGATTCGAGGAGAAGTTCGGGAAATTGGGCGGGTAAGGGCTCAGGAAGAAGAAGAAGAAGAAGACCCTCACCCTGCCCTCTCCCGCGAGCGGGAGAGGGTAAGAACCGGAAGCGCCTGCGCACCCCTTCTCCCGCCTGCGGGAGAAGGTTGGGATGAGGGTCTTGTTCTTCTTTACTAACCCTTCCCCTGCCCCCTGCGCCCCTGCTTGATCTCGGAGGCGAAGAGCTTGTCGATCTTCTTCCCGTCCATGTCGGCGACTTCGAAGCGCCAGCCGCGATAGGTGAAGCGCTCGCCGACCTCGGGAATATGCCTGAGGATCGAGAGCGCGAAGCCGGCCGCGGTCGCATAGTCGCGATCCTCGGGGAGCGGCACGCAAAGCGCCTCGGCCATCGCGTCGGCGGAGAGCGAGCCCGACACCCACCAGCTGCCGTCGTCGCGCTCGACCAAAGGCGGGTCGGTGTCGAAATCGGCCGAGGACAGGAACTTGCCCGTGAGCGCGGTGAGCAGATTGCCCGGCGTCACCAGCCCTTCGAAATGGCCATATTCGTCGTGGACGAAGGCCATCGGCACCTCGCTGTCCCTCAGCGCCGTCATCGCGTCCATCGCGTCGAGCTGGTCGGGGACGATCGGCGCCGGCTTCATCAACGCGCGCAGGTCGATCGCCTCGCCGGCGATCAGGCGGCGGACCACGTCGCGCGCCTGGACGACGCCGACCAGCCTGTCGACCGAGCCTTCGGCGACCGGGATGCGGTTGTGCGAGGCTTCGGCGAGCTTGCGGCGGATCGTCTCCTGGTCGCCGTCGACGTCGATCCAGTCGACCTCGGTGCGCGGCGTCATCACCTCGCGCACCGGCCGGTCGGCGAGGCGGACGACGCTCGAGATCAATTGCCGCTCGCTCTCCTCGAGCACGCCCGCGGTCGCAGCCTCGGCGACGACGAGCTGGAGATCCTCGGCGGTGACCTGATCCTCGGATTCGCGGCTGATCCGCAGCAGCCCGAAGACCAGGGCGCTCGACCGGTCGAGCAGCCAGGCGAAGGGCGTCATCGCCCGCGAGAGCCAGCGCATCGGCATGGCGACGACGACCGCGATCGGCTCGGGCGAGCGCAGGGCGACCTGCTTCGGCACCAATTCGCCGATCACCAGCGAGGCGTAGGTGGTGAGGACGATGACGACGGTGA
Source organism: Sphingomonadaceae bacterium (assembly GCA_019239785.1). Lineage (GTDB taxonomy): Bacteria > Pseudomonadota > Alphaproteobacteria > Sphingomonadales > Sphingomonadaceae > Allosphingosinicella. The sequence continues at coordinate 6,221 of JAFAZM010000116.1, read as the reverse complement.
AGCCCAATGTCTCCGCCGTCTCCTGGGATATGCCGAGCGCGGCGAAGCGTTGGCCCACCGGATCGCCGAGCGCGGCGCCCGAAAAGGCGCCGGAGACGACGGCGATGAGGGTAATGCCGCTCTGCACGGTGGAGAGGAAGCGGCCGGGATCGGCGGCGAGATCGAGCGCGGTCTGCGCGCCGCGCCGGCCGGCCCGCGCCATCGCCTTCAGCCGCGTCCGGCGCGACGAGACGATCGCCAGCTCGGACATGGCGAGCAGGCCGTTCAATATCACCAGCAGCAGGATGAGGATCACATCCCACCAGGGAAAGGGCGCAAGCGGAGGGGAAGGCGGCATAAGCGTCAGCGCCTACTAGCCGGTTATTTCGGCAGCCGACAATATTTTCCTCCGAATCCTCCCCTCGATTTCGAGGAGAAGAATTATGTGCGCCGCGCCCTGAAGAAGTCGCGCAGCAGCTCGCCTGCCTCGCCTTCGCCGATGCCGGGATAGATTTCGGGCGCGTGGTGGCAGGTCGGCTGGGAGAAGAGGCGCGGGCCGTGGAGGACGGCGCCGCCCTTTGGATCGGCGGCGCCGAAATAGAGCCGGCCGATCCGCGCCAGTGCCATCGCCCCGGCGCACATCGCGCACGGCTCCAGCGTCACCCAGAGATCGCAGCCGTCGAGCCGGCAATCGCCGAGCTTCGCCGCCGCGGCGCGCATCGCCACCATCTCGGCATGGGCGGTCGGGTCGCTGTCGGCGCGCATCCGGTTGCGGCCGACGCCGAGCACCTCGCCGGCACGGGTCACCACCGCCCCGACCGGCACCTCGCCCTCGCGCGCGGCGGCGGCCGCAGCGTCGAGCGCGAGGCGCATCGGCTCGGGAAAGGGAAAGGCGCTTATTGGGCGTTGGATCCGTTGCTGACCGCGACCGCCGGCACGTCGACCTGGCGGGTCTCGGTCCGCACCACCGGCACCTGGACGTTGGCCTTGGTCGTGCCGACCTCGACGTCCTTGGTCTCGATCGAGACCGAGCCGTTGGCGTTGCGGTTGAGGTTGATGACGCCGGTCCAGACCAGCGCCATGGCGATGACGATCAACAGCGCGACGACGAGCAGGATGGTGCGCATGAGAGCCCTCTGGTTTTTCGAACAAGCTTTGCCGGTCAACGAAGCGATGCCAGATTGGTTTCCTCTCCGCAACGATCATGCCGGTTCCGAAAGCCGGCACTCGAGATTGGGACAAGTTCCGGCTAGACGCGCATTTGCCCAGGGAGGACGTGATCAAGGTCGGATTGGGGCTGGCGGCCGCCGCCTTCTGGCTCATCTCCGCCCGGCCTTTCGCAACCCTGTTCGTCTTCGGCCTGTTCGCGGCCCGGCCGTTGCTGCGCGCTTACTGGAATGCGGTGAAGGAGAACGACGCTCGCTGACCGGCGCGCCTGACCGAGCCAGCTCGGCGGTTGACGAATCTCCCGCGTCCCGCTATCGGCGCCACCTTTCCGGGACGCTTCGGGCTCCCATTCCAGGAAGAGATTGAAATGTCGCGGATTTGCGAGCTGACCGGCAAGGGCCGGCTGGTGGGCAACAATGTTTCCCACGCCAACAACAAGACCAAGCGCACGTTCCTGCCCAATCTGCAGAACGTGACCCTGATCTCCGACACGCTGCAGCGCGGCGTCAAGCTGCGCGTCTCGATGAGCGGGCTGCGCTCGGTCGAGCATGTCGGCGGCCTCGACAATTGGCTGCTCAAGGCCAGCGACGACGAGCTGAGCCTCAAGGTCCGGCGCCTGAAGCGCGAGATCGCCAAGAAGCAGGCCGAGAGCGCCGCGGCGGCGTAACCGCCCCGCGAACCTCCGCGATTGCACCACTTCATCCTGACGAAAGTCAGGATCTATGAACACGGAAGCGGCAGGTTCGCGCAGTTCGTGTTCATGGAGCCCGGATCAAGTCCGGGATGACGTCTGAGGGTTACCCCGCCAGCGCGAACTTCAGCAGCAGCGTCCGTTGCAGCGGGAAGAAATTGTCGTCGGAGACGAGCCAGACGATGGTCCGGCCATCCTCGACGGTCGCGCTCACCCCTTCCATATTGTCGATCGTCAGCGGCGGCTGCAGCCGGGCGAGCTCGTGCGGGACGATGGTCGCGCCGGGGCGCAGATCGGGAAGATCGGCGACGGTCACCGCAAGCGAGAAGCCTTCCAGCCATTCGAAGCGGCGGTTGAGGACCAGCAGCCTGCCGTCGGGCAGCAGGGTCGCGTCGCTCACCCGATAGCCCGGCACCCGCCGGTAATGGAGCAGTTGCGCCGGCGTGCGCGGATCGGCGGGATCGCCGCCGAACAGGACGACGTCGCTCAGCGGCCGCTCGTCGTCCGAGCCTTCGCAGAAGACCAGGAAGCGGCCGTCGGCCAGTCGGACCATGGCTTCGGGCCCGGAATTCGCACGCCAGTCGCGCATCAGCGGCGGCGCGGCCGAGGCGGCCGCCGAAAGGTCCGCGAGCCGGAAGCGCCAGATCATGTTGTGCCGCTCGAACCCGGCCCAGAGCCACGGCCCAAGGATGACCATCGATTCGGTGTCGCGGTTGGACTTGCGGGTCGCCGGGCCGGGGCCGTCGCCGAGCGGATCGATGCGGACCGGCTCGCGCCCGGCCCCCTGCGGCACGGCGAAGCGGAACAGGGTGCCGGTGTCGCTGAGCGCGGCGACCTGGCCGTTCTCGACATGGAGCGTGGAGAGGCCGCCGAAGCGCGCGGAATCGCTGGTCAGCACCCAGCCGCCGAGGAAGTCGAGGCTGCCCACCCGGCGGCGCGCGGGCGCGCTTTCGTCGAGCGCCACCGGCCGGGCCTCGAGCATCGCCATCGCCGGGCCCGGCAGCGGGGGCTCGGGCGGAAGCGCGATGTTGGTTGCGAGCGCGGCGAAGACGAGCGCGACGAACGCCGCCCTCTTCCCTCGCGACCGCCAAAGCTGTTCAGGAAAACCCCAAAGAATCATGAACGACGCCTGACGAGGGCATTCAGGACGGGCTCAAGCGAATCGGCGCAGAAGGACGTCATGTCGAAGGCCGGCGCCGCCACAGGTCCGGCACCCGGCCAGAAAGACGAAGGAGCTCGTATCATGTTGAAGAAGATCATTCTTTCCACCGCCATCGCCGCTTCGGCGCTGACCGCCCTGCCGGCCGCCGCCGAGGCCCAGAGCCGCTACGGCTATTCGCAACGCTATGACAACCGCTATTACGGCCAGCGCTACGACAACCGCTATTACGGTCAGCGCTACGACAGCCGCTATTACGGCCAGCGCTACGCGCCGCAGACCTATTATGGCGGGCGCTACTACAATCATTACGGCCAGCGCTGCAGCGGCTCGACCGGCACGATCCTCGGCGCGATCGCCGGCGGCCTGCTCGGCAGCAGCGTCGCGGGCCGCCATGACGGGACGGTCGGCGCGATCATCGGCGCCGGCGCCGGCGCACTCGCCGGCCGGGCGATCGACCGTAGCGAGTGCCGTAACCGGTAACATGGGATCAAAGCCCCACCCGCGGCGGTGAGGTCCGGCCGGCGCTTCCGTAAGGAGGCGCCGGTCGCGCATTCAGTCCGGGTCGCTCCATTTGCGCAGCAGATTCTGCTGGACGCGCTGCAGTCGCGTATAGGTGTCGATGTCCATCTTCTCGCCGGCGATCGCGGCGACCTCGCTCAGTTCGTAGAGCAGTTCGCGCTCCTCCATGTCGGCGATCCGGCTTTCGATGAAGGTGAGCGCGACCAGCCGCTCGCCGCGGGTCACCTTGTCCACCCGATGCAGGGTGGTCGAGGGATAGACGATCGCCGCCCCGGCCGGCGCGCGCAGCCGCAGTTCGGCGTTGCCGATCCGGCTGACCAGGTCGCCGCCTTCATAGCTGTCCGGGTCGCTCAGGAAGACGGTGCAGGAGAGGTCGCTGCGCAGCATCCGCGTCGGATGCGCCATGAAAGCCGCATCGGTATGCGTGCCGTAATACATGCCCTCGCCGTAACGGGTGAGGACCGGCGGCACCATCGCCTTGGGAAAGGCGAAGACCCGGAAATCCTCGTTGCGGTAGAGCGCGTCGGCGACGAGCTGGGCCGAGCGGTCGAACAAGGCGCGGTCGCCGACCACCAGATTGTTCTTTACCGGCGCGCCTGGGGCGCTGATCCGGCCGTCGATGAAATTGGCGCGGGCGGCGATCGCGCGCAGCTCGGCGAGCTCGTCGGCGGTGAGTATGTTCTCGATCGTGTTGAACATCAGCGCACGTCCGGCGTGTCGAACAAGGCGGCCAGCTGCTCGACCATCGTGCCGCCGAGCTGCTCCGCGTCCATGATCGTGACCGCCCGCTCGTAATAGCGGGTGACGTCGTGGCCGATGCCGATCGCGATCAATTCGACCGGCGAGCGGGATTCGATCCAGGCGATCACCTGGCGCAGATGCCGCTCGAGATAGGTGCCGCTGTTCACCGAGAGGGTGGAATCGTCGACCGGCGCGCCGTCCGAGATCACCATCAGGATCTTGCGCTCCTCGACCCGGCCGATCAGCCGGTTGTGGGCCCAGAGCAAGGCCTCGCCGTCGATATTCTCCTTGAGCAGCCCCTCGCGCATCATCAGGCCGAGATTGCGGCGCGCCCGCCGCCAGGGTTCGTCCGCTTCCTTGTAGACGATGTGGCGCAGGTCGTTCAGCCGGCCCGGAGTGGGGGGGCGGCCGTCGGCGAGCCACTTCTCCCGGCTCTGCCCGCCCTTCCAGGCGCGGGTGGTGAAGCCCAATATCTCGACCTTGACCCCGCAGCGCTCGAGCGTGCGGGCGAGGATGTCGGCGCTGATCGCGGCGATCGAGATCGGCCGGCCGCGCATCGAGCCCGAATTGTCGAGCAGCAAGGTGACAACGGTATCGCGGAACTCGGTGTCGCGCTCGACCTTATAGGAGAGCGAATGGACCGGGTTGACGACGACCCGGGCGAGCCGGGCGGCGTCGAGCAGCCCCTCTTCCTGGTCGAACTCCCAGCTGCGCGACTGCTGCGCCATCAGCCGCCGCTGCAGCCGGTTGGCGAGCTTGGTGACGGCGCTCTGCAGATGGACGAGCTGCTGATCGAGATAGGCGCGCAGCCGCCCCAATTCCTCCTCGTCGCACAAGGCGGTGGCCGGCACCTCCTCGTCATAGGCGGTGCTGAAGATCTTGTAGTCGAACCTTGGCGGCAAATCGGAGAGCGGGCGATTCGGCCGGACCGGCAGCATCCCCTCCTCGCCTTCCTCGCCGAGCGAATCGGAGGATTCGGTGAGGTCGTCCTCGGCCCATTCGCTCTCGCTCGAATCCTCGCCGCTCTGGTCCTGCTCGCCGCGTATCTCGGCCTCGCCCCGGCCGCCGGCCTCGTCCTCCTCGTTCTGCTCCTGCTCGTCGCCGCTCTCGGCCTCCTCCTCGCCGCCCTCGTCGTCGGTGTCGTCGGGCTCCAGGTCCGCGGCGGGATCGCCCTCGACCAGCTCGAGGTCGCGCAGCAGCTTGGTGGCGAGCGCCGCGAAGGCGGCCTGGTCGTCGATGACGAGGCCGAGCGCGTCGAGGTCTGCGCCGGCCTTGTCCTCGATCCAGTCGCTGACCAGTTTGAGGCCGGTGCGCGCGGCCTCGGGCGGCGCCTCGCCGGTCAGCCGCTCGCGCACCATCAGCCCGATCGCGGAGCCCAAGGGCACCTCCTCGCGGCTGCGCGCCCGCACCAGTGGGTCGGTGCGCAGGCGCAGCTCGGCAAGCTGGGCGAGATTGGCGCGCACCCCGGCCATGCCGCGCGTGCCGAGCGCCTCGACCCGCGCCTGCTCGGCCGCATCGAACACTGCGCGCGCCACCTCGTCGTCCGGCGCGCCACGCTGGTGCAGCCTCGCATTGTGATGCCGCAGCCTGAGCGCCGCCGCGTCGGCGAAGCCCCGGGCCTCGGTCGCCTCCTTCAGCGAGAGCGACCGGCCCGGCATCGGCGCCTTGATGCTCTTGCCATTGACCGCCGGCATGTCGCTGGTGAAGCCGAGCTCGACCTCGCCATCCCGCGCCAGCGCCCGCGTCGCCCCGGCCAGCGCCTGGCGGAAGGATTCGAGCGGATTGTCCTCGGCCACCTAAATCCTCCCCGGGACGGGGAGGGACACCATGCGAAGCGTGGTGGAGGGGGCCCGGAGTTGCGCACGGAGCGGACGGACGGGGGTTCGCCTTATCCGCGGGGCCCCCTCCACCACGGCGCTTCGCGCCGCGGTCCCCCTCCCCTTGCAGGGGAGGATCTCTACG
>JAFAZM010000058.1 GCA_019239785.1 Sphingomonadaceae bacterium | reverse complement strand
CGGAAGCTTTGTGATCCTTAGCCCGTCACCGCAGACTCCACCCGGTGCAGACGCTTCCGCCCGCACCAGAGCTCGCACGGGGCCCGCGCGCCTTGCGAGTCGGCGCGGGCGATCGCCTCGGCGTCGCTCGCCGCCTCGAACTCGTCGAAGCCTTTGATATGCTTCGCTTGCGCGTCGAGGAAATAAAGCCGGTAATAGCTCATGCGCCCCCCTGGCAGAAAGCTGGGCGCACGAAAGGTGCCCCGCCGAATCGGCTGCGAACAAGACCGGCAACGGCCCCGGTCTAGAGCCGGCCCCTTTTCTGTCATTCACGCATGTTATTGTGTTGAAATGCTTTATTTCGCGCCCGAACCGGTTCAGCCCTGCTCCAGCGGCATCGAGAGCCCGAAGCTCAGTCCTTTCGGCCGGAACTCGACCTCGATCTCGGCCTTGAGATCGTAGGGCAGCATCCGCCGCAGCAGCTCCAGCCCGAAGCCTTCATGATCGGGCTCCCGCACCGGCGCTGCCGCGCCGCTCTCCTCCCAATGGAAATCGAGTCGCCCGTCCGCCGCCGACCAGCGCACGTCGATCCTGCCCTTCTCCCCGGCGAGCGCGCCATATTTGACCGCATTGGTGACCAGCTCGTGGAAGGCGAGGCTGAGCGTCTCGGCCGGCTTCGCCCGGAGCGCCACCTCCGGCCCGGACAGGCTGAACTGCATGCCCTCGCGCGCCGCATGGGCGACCAGCTCGTCCTCGATCAGCATGGCGAGGTCGACGCCGGCGCCGGGCTTGCGGGTCACCATCGCCTGGACCCGCGCGAAGGCGTCGATCCGCCCGTCGAGATGGGCGGCCATCTCCTCGACGTTCCGGCTGTTCAGCGCGGTGCGCCGGGCGATCGACCGGACGACGCCGAGCGTGTTGCGCACCCGGTGCTGCAGCTCGCCGAGCAGCAGGCTGTCGCGCTCCTCGGCCTCCCGGCGCGCCGCTTCGTCGGCGCCGCCTGATGCAGGCATTGCGCGATAGGCGGCCGCGGCGACGGGCGGCAGGCTGGCGAGCAGCCGGGCGTCCTCGCCGTCGAACTTGCGGCCCGGATCGTGCGCGACCAGCCAGAGCGTTCCGGCGATCCGCCCCTGCAGGTGGAAGGGCGCGAGCAGGATCTCCTGCACCGGAGCGTCCGCCGCCTCGCCTGGAAGGAAATCTGCCGGGGGCTCGATCAGGAGCAACTCGCTGCGGCTGCCGATGCCGCCGCCCGGTCCGGCGTCGATGGGGATTCCGCTCGGCAGACGGGCCCCGGACATTGCGGCCCAGCGCAGGTCGTCGCCCTCGGCCAGGCTGACCCCGGCCGAGCCGGCGATCCCCAGCTCGACGAGCGCGTCGGTCAACCTCTGCAGCGCCCCCTCGGGCCGTTCGGCTAGTTCCCGCAGCACGATCGAAAGAAGCCGGCACTCCGTTTCATGGTCGGCAGCCCGGGAGGGTCGCCGCTTCAGCTCCTCGGTGATGATGACGCCGATGGCGTCCCGGCTTAGGTGCGCATCAGTCATTCGCGTCCAGATGGCGGCCCTCGCGATCGAGATGCAGATAGTTCGCGTTGAACATCGAAACGTTCATCAGCGCGCGCAGGTCCGGGATCGTCAACCTCTTGCCGGCCAGCCCGATCAGCCCCTCGCGCCGCAATTCCTGCAGGGTCCGGTTGACATGTACCGAAGTGAGCCCGGTCGCGTCGGCGATGTCGGTCTGCGTCAGCGGGAAGTCGCAACTCTCGCCCTCGGTGAGCTGAACCTGCCGCAGCCGGATGAACAGCTCGCACAGCAGGTGCGCGATCCGCTCATAGGCGCTGCGCTGGCCGACATTGGTCGTCCATTCGCGCTGGACCGCCGCGGTCACCAACTCGTGCCACCACAGGGCCTGGGTGATCCGCGGGCTCTGCGTCATCAGATCCTCGAAATCCGCCGGCATGATCTCGGCATAGCGGACCTTGGTGATCGCGCCGATCGAATGGTCCATCTCCCTGAGGATGAAGACGTTGGCGTCGCACAGGTCGCCGGGGAGGAAGAAGGAGACGACCTGGCGCCTTCCGTCCGGAAGCTGCTTGTAGCGGCAGGCCCAGCCGTCCAGCACGACGTTGACGGCGCGCGGCTTCTCGCCCTCGCGGACGAGGTCGCGCCGCGCCCCCACCTCGCGCACATTCTTGCGCGTCAAGCGGTCGATCAGCGCTCGATCCTGTTGCGAAAGCCTTGCAAAAGCTTCGAGATGATATTGCAGCGGTCCGACCAATCTGTTGCGAGCCCCCTGCTTCCTAGCCGCGCAATTGGGTGCCTACGCTCATCTATGTTATAGGAGTGAAACGGCAATTGCGCGAAGGAACAGACGAAGCGCGCGCGAAAGTAGCTAACCTATGTTAAATCTCACTGGGCAAGGGGGCCGTCGGCCATGCGCGTGCTGATCGTCGAGGACGAATATTATCTGGCCGACGATCTCGCTGCGGCGCTGGGCGCGCGCGGCGCCGAGGTAGTCGGGCCGGTCGGCACCTTGGCCGAGGCGGAGCAGGCGCTCACCCGCGAGCGGGTCGACCGCGCCGTGCTCGATATCAACTTGCGCGGCGAGATGAGCTTCCCGATCGCCGACCGGCTCGAGGCGGCTGGCATCCCCTATGTGATCGCGACCGGCTATAGCTGCGAGACCCTGCCCCGGCGCTTCCGCGACAAGCCGCGCATCGAAAAGCCCTTCCGGCCCGAGGCGCTCGCCACCCTTATGCTCGCCGAAGCCTGAGCCGCCAAGCTCCCTCCCTTCGCGCTGGCTCGCGCGGAAAGACGCGGCGCCCGAGAGGGAGGGGCAGGGGGGTGGGTCGCCCTCGGATGTCGGCGGACAGGGACAAACCCACCCCTTGGCCCCTCCCTCACAACCCATTGCACGCGCTGGACTTTGCCGTGCGAAGGGAGGGGAGGTTTTGGCGGTGCGTAGCTCCGGCCCTACCTCGCCGCCGCCCCCATCTGCGCCGCCAGCGCATCGATCACCGCGCGCGTGTCGACGGGCTTCTCCAGCCGCCGGATCCCGGCGATCACGGCCGGCACCGCCTGCTCGCTATAACCGGAGACGATCACGCAGGGCACGCCGGCGGCCGCGAGCTGCTGGGCGAGGCCGAAGGCGGTCTCGCCGCGCAGGTTCATGTCCAGCACGGCGCCGTTCAGGCCGCCTTTGCCGGCTTTGGCTTCGGCCTGGGACAAGGTGCCGACCGGACCGACCGGAATCGCCCCGGCGGCGCGCAGCGCCTGGGCGAGATCGTCGGCGAGCAGATATTCGTCTTCGGCGACGAGGATGCGCGCGCCTCTGAGCGGGGGGGGGGGCGGGCACTTGCGGTTCCCGTTTCAATATCCTCTCGAAAGCCCAATGGCTCGCGCGGGCATCCGTTCCACGTGGGGAACGGAGCGGCGCCCCGTTCGCTTGGGAGGGCGGAGGCCGACGCAATGGCCAAGAAAGACATCATCGTCATCGGCGGATCGGCGGGCAGCAGCGCCGTCCTGCGCCGGATCATGCGGGATCTGCCCGGCGACCTGCCCGCCAGCCTGTTCGTCGCGACCCACATGCCCACCCACGCGCCGGCCCATCTCGTCGACATCCTCGCCAATGCCGGCCCGCTTCCGGTCAGCCGGGCCCTCGACGGCCAGCCGGTGGAGCAGGGCCATGTCTATGTCGCCGCGCCCGACCGGCACATGCTGCTCGTCGAGGGCACGATCCGGCTTGGCGACGGCCCGCGCGAGAATATGGCGCGGCCGGCGATCGACCCTTTGTTCCGCTCCGCCGCTTTGTTCTACGGCCCGCGCGCGGTGGGCGCCGTCCTCACCGGCATGCTCAACGACGGCGCCTCCGGCCTCGCCGCGATCAAGGCCTGCGGCGGCACCGCCGTGGTCCAGCATCCGCTCGACGCGGAGGTCGACCAGATGCCGCGCGCGGCGCTCGAGACGGTGCTTGCCGACGAGGTCGCGCCCGCCGCGGAGCTCGGTGCGCTGCTTGCGCGGCTGGCCGGCACCGATGCGGGCGAAGGCTTTCCGCCGCCGCCCGGCCTCGCGCTCGAGGTGGAGATCGCCGCCGGCGCCCGCCTCGGCGCGGCGGCGCTCCGCAAGATCGCCGATCCGAGCGCGCTTTCCTGCCCGGAATGCCAGGGCGTCCTGTCCGAGATGCGGGACGAAAGGCCGCTCCGCTATCGCTGCCAGATCGGCCATGCCCAGACCGCCGAAGTGCTCGCCGCCCGCACCGAGGAGGTGGACGAGGCGATGCGGATCGCGCTTCGCGTGATGGAGGAGCGGGTGACCCTGGTGACGCGGATGGCGCAGGACGCCCGCGCCACCGGCCGCAAGGCGGTCGCCGAGCTCTACGAGGCGCGGGCGGAGGAATATGGGCGCTATGCCGAGATTCTGCGCACGGCGGCGATCCGCGCGATGCGGGTCGGCTCCGACGATGTGGACCAGAAGACGTGAAACTCGTTCTTCTTTGCCGCGCCGATTCCCGCTAGAGAAGGGACTCGACAGTTTCGGGCAGGTCAGTGGCGGACAAAGGCGGCAAGGCGAAGAAGCCGGCGAGGCAGAACGGCCGGAAGCGGCCCGTCGCGGTGGTTGGCATCGGCCTTTGCGCAGCCTCGCTCAACGGCCTGGAGACCCTCTTCGCCGCTCTCGATGACGAGCTCGGCGTGGCCTACGTCATCGCAATCCGCCAGCAGGACGGCGTCGGCGTCGAGCAGGTGATCAGGAGCCTCTCCCGCGGCGGCCGCCACCCGGTGAAGATCGCAGAGAATGGCGAACGGCTCGAGCCCGGCCATGTCTATGTCGGCGGCCCGGAGGACCTGATCACCCTGGTCAACGACCATATCGAGGTCCGCAAGGCGCAGGAGCCGGTCGGCCATCGCGGCACCGTCGATTCGATGCTGATGTCGCTCGCCGAGCACGAGCAGGAGCGGGCGATCGCCCTCATCCTGACCGGCCTCGGCAGCGAGGGCACCGCCGGCGTGACCGCGACCAAGAAATATGGCGGCCTTTCCATTGCCGAATCGATCAATGGCGAGGCCGAGGCTGCGGCGCACGGTGCCGCCACGCCGGCGGGTATCGTCGACCTCCTGCTGCCGATCGAGCAGATCCCGGCCCAGATCACGCTCTATGTCCGCGGGCTGGAGACGCTCGGCGCCGCGGACGCCCGCGCCGAGCTCCCGCAGCAGGTGAGCGACCAATTGGTGCAGATCGCCACCGTCCTGCGCAACGTCACCGGCAACGATTTCCACGGCTACAAGACCAACACCTTCCTGCGCCGGGTGCAGCGGCGGATGCAGGTCGTCCAGATCGCGAGCATCGAGGCCTATGCCGCCCAGCTCAAGAAGGACCGGGAGGAGGTCCATCATCTCTTCCAGGACCTGCTGATCGGAGTCACCCAATTCTTCCGCGATCCGCAGGAATTCCAGGTGCTGGAGCGCGAGCTCCCGAAACTGTTCAAGGGCAAGAGGGCCGAGGACCAGTTCCGGGTGTGGGTGCTCGGCTGCGCGACCGGCGAGGAGGCCTATTCGATCGCGATCCTGCTCGCCGAGCGGCTCGCCGAGCTCGACGATCCGCCCCACGTCCAGATCTTCGCGACCGATCTGGATGCGCGGGCGCTCGGCGCGGCGCGCGCCGGCCGCTACGCCAGCACGATCGCCGAGCATGTCGGCCCGGAGCGGCTGGCGCGCTGGTTCGTGAAGGAGGGCGACACCTATTGCGTGGCCAAGGAGCTGCGCGAGATGTGCATCTTCTCGCCGCACAATCTGATCAAGGACGCGCCTTTCTCGCGGATCGACCTGCTCTCCTGCCGCAATCTGCTCATCTATCTGAACACCGAGCTGCAGGACCGGGTGATCCCGATCTTTCATTTCTCGCTGCGGCCGGGCGGCATCCTCTTCCTCGGCTCGTCCGAGAACGTCACCCGTCACCAGAAGCTCTTCACGCCGATCGACCGCAAGAACCGCCTGTTCCGGCGCGTCGAGACCGCGGTCCGGGTCCTGCCCGAATTCCCGCTCTCGGCGCGCACCGGCCGCCGCGAAATGCTGCCCGACAAGCTGCCGCCGCCGGTCCGTCCGGCCGGCCTGTCGGCGGGGATCGGCCGCCGCGCGGCCCATCTCGCCGAGCGTTATGCGCCGGCCTATGTCGTCGTCGACCGCGATTATGAGGTGCTCCATTTCTCCGGCCGCACCGGCCGCTATCTGGAGCCGGCCACCGGGACGGCGACGCTCAATCTCCTGAATCTCGTCCATCGCGACCTGCGGCTCGATCTGCGCGCCGCTCTGCATCGCGCGATCGAGGAGGCGCGGCGGGTCGAGAGCGCCCTGGTGCCGATCCGCGACAATGGCGACAGCGTCCTCGTCAAGCTGCTGATCGAGCCGATTGCGGAAGCGGGAGACCTCACCGCGCTCATGATCGTCTTCCAGGAAGCCGGCCCGCTCCCCGAGGCGTCGGCCTCCGCGGGGGTGGGCGGCGCCAGCGACGAGCATGTCGAACGGCTGGAGGCCGAGCTCCGCCTCACCAAGGAGCGGCTGCAGGCGACGATCGAGGAATTGGAATCGACCAACGAGGAGCTGAAGAGCTCGAACGAGGAATATCAGTCGATCAACGAGGAATTGCAGTCCGCCAACGAGGAGCTTGAGACCTCGAAGGAGGAATTGCAGTCGGTCAACGAGGAGCTGCAGACGGTCAATGCCGAGCTCGCCCATAGGGTCAGCGATCTCGCCCGCGCCAACAGCGACCTCAAGAACCTGCTCGAATCGACCCAGATCGCGACCGTCTTCCTCGACAACGAGCTTCGGGTGCGCAGCTTCACCCCGGCCGCGACCGAGGTCTTCCACCTGCTCGAGACCGACGTCGGCCGGCCGATCGAGCATCTCGGCTCGCGCGTCTCCTATCCGGAACTGAGCGACGATGTCCGCAAGGTGCTGACCCGGCTCGGCACGGTCGAGCGCGAGGTCACCTCGCGCGAGGGCGGCCATTATATCGCCCGCGTCCATCCCTATCGCAGCGTCGACAATTTCATCGCCGGCGCCGTGCTCACCTTCCTCGACGTGACCAGCACGGTGCGCGCGGAATCCGCGCTTCGGGAGAGCGAGGCGCGGCTGCGCGTGCTGCTCGCCGAGCTGCAGCATCGGGTCCGCAACACGCTCGCCGTGGTCAAGTCGATCGCCAACCGCACCGCCCATTCGAGCAGCTCGATCGAGGACATGGTCTCCCATCTGAACGGCCGCCTCGACGCTTTCGCCCGCGTGCAGGCGGCGGTGACCCGGACGCCCGACGTCGACCTCGACCTCGCCCAGCTTATCCAGACCGAGCTGCAGGCGCACGCCGTCGGCGCCGGGGAGCAGCTGACCGTCGAGGGGCCACCGGTCGCGCTGCCGCACAAGGCCGCCGAATCGCTGAACCTCGCGGTCCACGAGCTCACCACCAACGCCGCCAAGCACGGCGCGCTGAACGAGGCCTCCGGCCGAGTCGCGATCGCCTGGAGCGTCGACGGCCCGGACGGGGCGCGACGGCTGAACTTCTCCTGGCAGGAGACGATCGACGGCCGCACCATACCGGCGCCGTCGCGGGAGGGGTTCGGCATCGAATTGCTGACCCGCATCCTCCCCTACGAGCTCGACGCCAAGACCTCGGTCGAAACCCGTCCCGACGGCCTGCGCTTCACCCTCGACATGCCCATCGCCGACGAAGCCGCCCGCGCCGCCGCGGCGGAGTAAACCCTTGGAACTCCCCTCCCTTGAAGGGAGGGGATGGGGGTGGGTGGTGAGCGAAGCGAGCCGGCATGAGGGTGTAACCCATGTCTCCGGTACGTTCTGTTACCCATGTGTCCGGACTGGACAGTCAAGGAACTGGCGCGCCCGGCAGGACTCGAACCTGCGACCCCAAGCTTAGAAGGCTCGTGCTCTATCCAGCTGAGCTACGGGCGCCCCGCCGCCCGTCTAGCGCGCTTTGGTTAAGAGCGGAACCGCGAGGCGTCGGTGCCGCTTTGCAACCATGATGCAGGCGAGACGCGCATGTGAGGAACCGCAGGACAAGGAAGCTGACCCCCGGTGAGATCGCGCTGGCGCGGACGGCCTTCGGCCCGCAGGTCGACTATGCGCGCGTGCGGCTGAGCGACGGGCCGGGCCTGCATCCGTTCGCCCAAATCGCCTTCCTGCTCGGCAATCCGGCGATCGCGCTTGGCGGAACCGTCTATTTCGGCCGGGGCTTCTGCCCGGACTTTGCCGCGCCCGGCGCCGACCGGCGCAGCTTCCTTCACGAAATGACCCACGTCTGGCAGTATCGGGCGCTCGGCATCCCCGCCTTCCTCACCCGCTATGTGATCGAATTCCTGAAGGCCGGCGGCCGCGCCGGCCGCATGTACGCCTACACGCCGGGCGTCGATCCATTCCGAACCGCGATGCTCGAAGCCCAGGCGGAGATGGCCGCCGATTATGGCGAGGCGCTGTGGAACGGCGATGCCGGGCGCGCGCGGCAGCTTGCCGCAAATCTGGCCGGAAGCGGGCTTTACGGGCTCTGACATCTTCCCGATAAGGAGCGGGTGACCGGGGGCAGGATCGAGCATGTCGAGGCGGGGGCGCTGGCCGGGCGGCCCTTGCGCTGGTTCGACTTCGTGATGGCCGCCTTCGTCACCATCCTCCTCCTCTCCAACGTGCTCGGCGCAGGCAAGGTGGCGGTGGTGAACCTCCCCGGCATCGGCCCCTGGCCGTTCGGCGCCGGCATCCTGTTCTTCCCCATCTCCTATGTGATCGGTGACGTGTTGACCGAGGTCTACGGCTATGCCCGCGCCCGCCGCTGCATCTGGGCGGGCTTCGCGGCGATGCTGTTCATGGCCTTCATGTCCTGGGTGGTGGTGGCGCTGCCGCCGGCCGCGGACTGGACCGGCCAGGCCGCCTATCAGCAGGTCTTCGGGCAGGTGCCGCGCATCGTCTTCGCCTCGATCTGCGCCTTCTGGGTCGGCGAGTTCGTCAATTCCTACGTCCTCGCCCGGATGAAGGTCTGGACGCAGGGCCGCCATCTCTGGACCCGCACGATCGGCTCGACCATCGCCGGCGAGGGCGTGGATTCCCTGATCTTCTATCCGCTCGCCTTCTGGGGCGCGCAGGGCTGGACCAACGCCTTGGTGATCAAGGTGCTGCTCACCCAATGGGCGCTGAAGGTGAGCTGGGAGGTGCTGCTGACCCCGGTCACCTACCTCGTCGTCGGCTGGCTCAAGCGCCGCGAGGGCGTGGACGTCTACGACGAGGCGACCGACTTCACGCCGTTCCGGGCGAAGGTCTGACGGAAACGCCGCCGCTCGCGGAAAGGCGGGCGGCGGCGTCCGGCTCAGTCGAACAATTCCTCGAGGAAGGATTTCCGCCGCTTGCCGTGATGGCGGTGGCGATCGTCATGGTCGTGATGCCGGATCTCCCGCGGCGGGGCGGAGCCGCGCCCGTCCGCCGGGGTGGCGGGCACGCTGCGCTCGACGATCTTGTCGAGCTCGCCGCGGTCGAGCCACACGCCGCGGCAGGCGGGGCAATAGTCGATCTCGATCCCCTGCCGCTCCGACATGACCAGGCGCGTGTCGCAGGTGGGACAGCACATCCGCGCTTGCGCATTCATGCCGGCGCCCTCCGGGGCTTGAGCCGCCGGATCGGCGTCAGATTGTGGAGCCGGTCCTTGACCGCAAGCCGCAATTTCTTGAGCCGCAGCAGGCGCACCCAGCTCGGCGCGTGGCGCCTGAGTTCGCGCTTGATCTCCTCGTCCAGCCGGTGGTGGATCGCGGTCAGTCTGTAGAAAATGTAGTTCATGGCCTCTTCCGATCTTCGAGTTGAAGGATCGGGCCGGCTGCGAGGAGGTGGAAGGGGAGGACCTCCGGACCTGCATCGAGCTAACCCGATGCGGTCCGACATCACGACTGTCCTAGGGACAACCGCCAGAGGGGCCCGGCCCGCACCGCGCATGTAGCGTGCGCGGGCGGGCTTTCAAGCCGCCGATGCGACGAGCGGATCAATCCCAGGCCCAGCGCAGCAGCGACCAGGCGAGGAGCGCGAGCGCGGCCCAGATCGCGATCACGATCGCCACGCCGCCTTTGCTGACCGGCCGCTCGGCGGCCGCGCGGGCCGTGGCGCGATGCTCGTCCATCAGTCCCGGCGGCAGCAGCCGGCCGACCAGCCAGAGGCCGGCTGGAATCAGCAGCGCATCGTCGACCAGGCCGAGCAATGGGATGAAATCCGGGATCAGGTCGATCGGCGAGAGGGCGTAAGCGGCGACGGCGAGGCAGAGCAGGCGGGCCGGCCAGGGTGTGCGCGGATCGCGCGCGACGAGCCAGATGGCATGCGCCTCGATCCGCAGGCGCTTCGCGAGCGAAGGGGAATCCGCGCCTTCGGCCACGCTCAGCGCCGCCGCACCGCCTGTGCCCGCTCGCCGCCGAGCGTCGCGAACGCGGTCAGCGACGCGACCAGGGCGAGGCCGGCGCCGGCGACGGCGGCGCCATGGAGGCCGGCGATCAACGCGGCGCCGCTGCGCGACAGCACGCCGCCGAGCAAAGCCACCACGATCAGCCCGCCGGCGCGGGAGACGGCGCTGTTGAGCCCGGAGGCGGTGCCGACATGATGCTCGTCGACGGCGCTCAGCACCGCGGTGGTCAGCGGCGCGACCGCGATCGCCATGCCCAGCGAGACCGTGATGATCGCAGGCAATACGCCCGTCCAGTAGCTGGCCTCCGCGTCGATCCTGAGCCCGAGCAGGAAGCCGCCGGCGACCAGCAGCGGCCCGACCGTCAGAGGCCAGCGCGGCCCGATCCTGGCGGCGAGCTTGCCCATCATCGGCGAGGCCGCGGCGATCACGATCGGAAAGGGAAGGACGGCGAGGCCGGCGCGGGTCGCCGCATAGCCCCCCGCCTGGATCAAGGTGTAGGGCAGGAGCAGCATCAGCCCGGCGAGCGCGCCGTAGAGCAGGAAGGTGAAGAGGGTGAGCCCGGCAAAGGCGCGCGCGCCGAACAGGTCTAGCGGCACCATCGCCTCGGCGCCGCGCCGATGCTCGGCATAGAGGAAGGCGAGGAGCAAGGCCGCGCCGACGGCGGTCGCGAGCGCCGAGGCGGTGCCGATGCCGCCGCCGGCCGACCAGGCGGTGAGCCCCCAGGTCAGCGCGCCGAGCCCGATCGTCGCCAGCGTCGCGCCGGCCCAGTCCGGCGGCGGCCGCTCCTCATTCGCGCTTTCGGGGACGCGGAACCAGCCGAGCGCGATCGCGCCGGTCGCGATCGGCACGTTCAGCAGGAAGATGAAGCGCCAGCCGATGCCGTCGACCAGCCACCCGCCGAGCAGTGGCGAGATCGCGCCGGCGATCGCGCCGGCGGCTGCCCAGGTGCCCACCGCCCGGCCGCGCCTTTCGCCGGTGAAGGAGGCGCTCAAGATGGCAAGGCTGCTCGGCAGCAGCATCGCCGCGCCGAGCCCCTGCAGCGCTCGGCCGGCCAGGAACATCTCCAGGCCCGGCGCCGCCGCGCACAGGATCGAGGCGAGCGTGAACAAGGCGATGCCCGAGAGCAAAAGCCGTTTGCGCCCGTAAAGGTCGCCGGCGCCGCCGCCGAGCAGCAGCAAGGCCGAAAGCGGCAGGGTGAAGGCGTTCATCACCCACTGCACCTCGGCCGTCGCGGCGTGAAAGCTCGTCCCGATCGCCGGCAGCGCGACGTTCAGCACCGAGCCGTCGATGAAGGCGAGGCTGGAGGCGAGGATGCAGGTGGCGAGCACCGCCCGCGGATGACGCGCCTCGCCGCCCGGGCGGCGCAGGCAGGAGCCGCCTTCGCACGGACCGGGCAGGGCAAGGCTCAGGCGAGACCCCCGCGTCGACCCGTCCGCATGGCGATGACGGCGTAGAGAAGCATCATCGGCAAGCTCCTTGATCCGCCAGCATATAGGACCCAGCCGGCGCGCCGAACAGCCCGCCGCGCTCGCTGGCCGCCCAAGTAAAGCGAAGCAAGTTCCGGTTGAGCCGAGGCAGGTCGTGCGGTAATTCTGTGTCTCTACTGCGGGCGTTGAAAGTCGGGAGGGCAGCCATGAATATCGGTCCGGACGGCATCAAATTGATCCAGTCCTTCGAAGGCTGCGCCAAGAAGCGCCCCGACGGATCCTACGACGCCTATCCCGATCCGGGGACCGGCGGGGATCCCTGGACGATCGGCTGGGGCTCGACCGGGCCGGACATCAAGCGCGGCCTGGTCTGGACCCAGAAGCAGTGCGACGACCGCTTCGCCGCCCATGTCGCCGACTTCGCCAAGAACGTCGCCGCGGCCGTCGGCGGTGCTGCGACCACCCAGCACCAATTCGATGCGATGGTCAGCCTCGCCTACAATATCGGCATGGGCAATTTCTCGGCGAGCACGCTGCTGCGCAAGCACAAGGCCGGCGACTACGCCGGCGCCGCCGCCCAGTTCGCGGTCTGGAACAAGGCCAACAAGCAGGTGATGGCGGGTCTCACCCGGCGCCGGGCCGCCGAGGCGGCACTCTATTCGAAATAGATCGATTTCTAGAGCGGTGGGCGTTCCCCCCCCCGCTCATCCTGAGTAGCCGGTGAGCTTGTCGAACCGGCGTATCGAAGGACGCACCACATTCGAACGGTCCTTCGATACGGGCCTTCGCCAAGCTCAGTCCCTACTCAGGATGAGCGATAATGGCGCTCACCCCTTTCTACAGCACCTCGAACAGCCCCGCCGCGCCCATGCCGCCGCCGACGCACATCGTGACCATCACGTAGCGGGCGCCGCGCCTCTTGCCTTCGATCAAAGCGTGGCCGGTCATCCGCGCGCCGGACATGCCGTAGGGATGGCCGATCGAGATCGCCCCGCCGTCGACGTTCATCCTGTCGTCGGGGATGCCGAGCACGTCCTGCACGTAGAGGACCTGCACCGCGAAGGCCTCGTTCAGCTCCCAGAGGTCGATATCCTCGACCTTGAGGCCGAACCGGTCGAGCAGTTTCGGCACCGCATAGATCGGGCCGATGCCCATCTCGTCGGGCTCGGTGCCGGCCGCGGCCATGCCGATATAGCGGCCGAGCGGCTGCAGGCCGCGTTCCGCCGCAAGCCCCGCTTCCATGATCACGCAGGCCGACGCGCCGTCCGAGAGCTGGCTGGCATTGCCGGCGGTGATGACGGCGTCCGGGCCCATCACCGGCTGCAGCGACGCGAGGCCTTCCAGCGTCGTGTCGGCGCGGTTGCCCTCGTCATGGTCGAGCGTGACCTCCTTCTTCGAGGTCTCGCCGGTCGCCTTGTCCTTGACCAGCATCGTCGCGGTGACCGGGACGATCTCGTCCTTGTAGCGGCCGGCGGCCTGGGCCGCGGCGGTGCGCTGCTGCGATTGCAGCGCATAGGCGTCCTGCCGCTCGCGGCTGATCCCGTAGCGCTTCGCCACCACTTCGGCGGTGCCGATCATCGGCATGTAGACGTCCTTGTGCATCGCCAGCAGCTCGGGATCGGCGCCGAGCCGCATCTCCGGCGTCTGCACCATCGAGATCGATTCGACGCCGCCGGCGACGCAGATCGGCATCCGGTCGACGATCACCTGCTTTGCGGCGGTCGCGATCGCCATCAGCCCGGAGGCGCATTGCCGGTCGATCGACATGCCGGGGACGGTGACGGGAAGGCCGGCGCGCAGCGCCGC
>JAFAZM010000409.1 GCA_019239785.1 Sphingomonadaceae bacterium | reverse complement strand
GAGCTGGGCGGCGGCGGCGCGGAGCTGCTCCGCGGTCATCGGCGGGACGTTGTCGGAGCCGAGCGAAGCCCGGACGATCCGGCTCGGCGCCGCCGGCGGCTCGCCGCGCTCGAGCGCATCGACGAAGCTCATCCCCCCGACCACCCGGCCGAACACCGTATATTGCCGGTCCATCTGCATGCGCGGCACGAACATGATGTAGAACTGGCTGTTGGCGCTGTTCATGTCCTGCGCCCGCGCCATCGCGACGGCGCCGCGGACGTGGAGCAGGCCGTTAATCTCGGCCGGCAGATCGGGAAGCGTCGAGCCGCCGGTGCCGTTGTTATGCGGGTCGCCGCCCTGGGCCATGAAGCCCTCGATCACCCGGAAGAAGGCGAGGCCGTTGTAGAAACCCTGCCGGGTCAGCGCCTTGATCCGCTCCACCGTCTGCGGCGCGGCGTCGGGGCGAAGCTGGATGACCACGCGGCCGCCGGTCGAGAGATCGAGGTTCCAGGTGTTCTCGGGCGTCAGCGGCGGCGGCACGATGCTCGGCTGCGGCGCGGCAGGCGGCGTCTGCGCTGCGGCGAGGCTCGCCATGAACAGGCCCGCAAGGGCGAGGAAGAGCGACGACAGACGCGACATGGTTTCGTGATCCCGATTTACTGATGTACGGACTGTCTAGGGCGAGGCGGCCCGCGCCTCAAGCGCCCTTGCGTCCGAGCCGCGTCACGCGGACGCGGACGTCGGCCTCGACCTGGGGGGTGACGAACCTGCCGATGTCGCCCCCGTAGAGGGCGATCTCCTTGACCAGCTTGGAGGCGATCGGCTGCAGCGACACCGCGGCCATCAGGAAGACGGTCTCGATCTCGTCGTTCAGCTGCTGGTTCATGCCGGCCATCTGGAACTCATATTCGAAGTCGGCGACCGCGCGCAGGCCGCGCACGATCATCGAGGCGCCTTCGCGCACCGCGAAATCCATCAGCAGCGAATCGAAGGCGACGACGCGGATCTCGGCGCCGCCGCCGTCGGTGATCGCCGCCGTCTCGCGCTCGACGATGGCGAGCCGCTCCTCGACGGTGAACATCGGCGACTTGGAGGGATTGGTGGTGACGCCGACCACCAGCCGGTCGACCAGGTGGGTCGCCCGGCGGATGATGTCCATATGGCCGAGCGTGATCGGATCGAAGGTGCCGGGATAGACGCCAGTCTTCATCGGTGAGCCTTATCACGTTGTCTTTAGACAGCCGCTCATCCTGAGTAGGGACTGAGCTTGGCGAAGGCCCGTATCGAAGGACCGCTCCAGAATCGTTGCGTCCTTCGATACGCCGGTTCGACAAGCTCACCGGCTACTCAGGATGAGCGGGTTGGTCATTGATCCAACCGCACTCGTTTTAGCCGCTTGAACCCTGACTGTCGAAGCCTCAATGATCCCGCTCCGCAGCGAAGCGGGCGACGGCGCGGAGCAGCTCCGCCTCGTCGCCGAAGGGCTGGAGATGCTCGATCGCCTGGGCGACCAATATGTCGGCCTGGCGCCTCGCCCGCTCGGGGCCGAGCAGGGAAACGAAGGTCTGCTTGCCGGCGGCCTGGTCCTTGCCGACCCGCTTGCCGGCTTTCTCCTCGGCCCCCTCATGGTCGATCAGATCGTCGGCGATCTGGAAGGCGAGGCCGAGGTCGCGCGCATAGCCGCGCAGGCCCGTGCGCCCCTCCGGGGGCACCCGGCCCATGATCGCGCCCGCCTCGAGGCACCAGCCGATCAAGGCGCCGGTCTTGAGCTGCTGGAGGCGGGTGACCGCGGCGAGATCGAGTTCGATCTCCCCGGCCATCAGGTCCATCATCTGGCCGCCGGCCATCCCGGCCGGCCCGGAGGCCCGGGCGAGCTCGGCGATCAGCTCGGCGCGGACGAACGGATCCTCGTGGGTCGCCTCGTCCGCGAGGATCTCGAAGGCCAGCGCATGGAGCGAATCGCCGGCGAGCACCGCGGTCGATTCCTCGAAGGCGCGGTGCAGGGTCGGCTTGCCGCGGCGCAGATCGTCGTCGTCCATGCTCGGCAGGTCGTCGTGGATCAGGGAATAGACGTGGATGCACTCGACCGCGAGCGCGGCCCGCAGCGCCCGCTCCCGATCGACCTTGAACAGGTCGCAGGTGGCAATGACCAGCATCGGCCGCAGTCTCTTGCCGCCCCCGATCGCGGCGTAGCGCATCGCCTCGTAGAGCCGCGCGCGCGGGTCCGGCGGGACCGGGAGCAGGGCGTCGAAGCCGCGGTCGATGCCGGCGCCGACCTCCCCCAGCGCGGCGCGGAGGCTCATTCGCCGCCGAAGGGGGCGGTGCCGGCCGGGCTGCCGTCGCGCCCGATCTGGATCTGCTCGATCCTGGCCTGCGCCGCCTTCAGCCGCGCCTCGCATTGCTGCTTCAGCCGGTCGCCCTCGCCATAGAGCGCGATCGCCTCGTCGAGCGAGGCTTCGCCGCTTTCCAGCTTGTGGACGATCTCCTCGAGCCGCTTCAGCGCCGCTTCGAAGGAGAGCGTGGCGACATCTTCCTGACTGGCCATGAGGATGCATTGGCCCTGCATGCGGGAAGGGTCAAGCCGAACCCCAATGCCAGGCGAGTGGATGGCGCAGTAGCATTTTGTCCAACGTGACCAGACGCATGTCTTCGCATTCGCAAATCGCGAGCAGCAGCCGATCGAACGGGTCCTTCGTTTCCGGCAGCGGATCTGCCTCAGCGAGGACGTGAGGGGGGCGAATATCCATGACGGTGACAGCCATCGTTGAAAGCACCTCCGGCCATTCCTCTAATGGGCAAGGCAAGGGCAGCTTGCCCAGCCGATGCTTGATTGCGATCTCCCAGAGCGAGACGGCGCTTGCAAAAAGCGAGTGGTGCGGATCGCGAAGGGTTTCGTCGATGTGAGGCGGAAGCGGCTCCAGCTCCTCGTCCACCAACGCCAAGAGAATGTGGGTGTCGAGAAGGAGCAGCACGGTCGGATTCAAAGCGACGGCGTGATCAGGAAGTCCTCGGGCAATGGGTCGTCGAAATCCGCCGGGATCGGGCCGGCAAGGCGCGTGTAGCCGCGCTTTCTTTTCCATGCCTGCAAGGCTTCAAAGTCGATGCCGCCCTTCCTCTTATGCGGAATCACCTCCGCAACGGGCTTTCCATTGCGGGTGATGACGACGCGCTCTCCTTGCTCCGCCGCACGGACCAGGGCCGGCAGGTGGTCCTTGGCCTCCTTGATCGATACATGCTTCATGTCCCAATCGTAGCCACCGGTGGCTACAGGGTCAAGCGGCTCGATACCAATAGACCCCATCACGCTCCCCGCGAACCGCGCGGCCTTCGACCTCCAGATGCCGCAGATGCGCCATGGCTTCGCCGGTGGCGAGGCCGAGCGAGCCGTCCTCGATCTGACGGCCGAACAGGGTCATGAAGCAGTCGACCGCGCGGCGCGGCTCGGCGAGCAGGGCATGCAGCGCGTCGAGCCTGCCGAGATGCCCGGCGGCGAGCGCGTCGAGCCGGGCGTGCAGCCCGTAAAAGGGCTCGCCGTGCGAGGGGAGGACGAGCAGGTCGTCGGGAAGCGTCTTCAGCTTCGCGATCGAGGCGAGCCATTCGCCCAGCGGATCGGCCTCGGGCTCGCTGAGGCTCAGCGAGACATTCGAGGTGATCCGCGGCAGCACTTGGTCGCCGGCGATCAGCAATTTGCCGGCCTCGTCGAGCAGGCAGGCATGTTCGGGCGAGTGGCCGCTGCCAACCACCACCCGCCAGCTTCGGGCGCCGATCGCGATCTCGTCGCCGTCCCGCAGGCGCACCATCGCGACCGGGATCGGGCTGACCATCGACGCGAACCGGCCCCAGCCCTTGGCCGCCTCCTCGGCGATCCGCGCCTCGCTCCAGCCGGCGGCGCGCTGATAGGCCCCGGCCTCGGCGGGCGGCGTCTCGCGCACGTCGGCGGTCAGCATCCGGCCGAACAGCCATTCGCCGCGCGTCATCCAGAGCCGCGCGCCGGAGCGCTCCGCGAGCCAGCCGGCAAGGCCGAGATGGTCGGGATGGAAATGGGTGCAGAGGATGCGGGCGACCGTACGGCCCGCCAGCGGGCCGGCCAGCAGCTTCTCCCAGGCCTCCCGCGCGGGCGGGATATCGAGGCCGGTATCGACGATCGCGAACCGGTCCTCCTCGTCGAGGATCCACAGGTTGATATGGTTGAGCGAGCCGGGCACCGGCGAGCGCGTCCAGCCGATTCCCTCGGCCAGCGCCGTCAGGGCGCCATGTTCCGGCCCCGTCCGGCCGAACGGATAGGTCAGCCCCTTGTGCGCATAGGGCGCGTCGGGCGCGAGCGACGCGTCGGGCGCCGCGATCGCTTCCGCGGCGCCCCGGGGCTCAGCTCTTGAAGAGGTTGTCAGCGTTCAGGTCCGGCTCGGCGACGCTCTCGCCGCGCTCCGCGGCGAGCGCCGCCTCGGCCTCGCGGGCATGGGCCTCGCGCTCGGCGCGCAATTCCTCGATCAGCGCCTCACGGTCCTCGTCGAAGCGCAGGTCGCGCGGCGCGTCGCCGCCCGCCGCCTTCGCCGCCTTGGCGACCGCGGCGTCGAGCTCGCGCTGCGAGGTGAGGCCGAGCGTCACCGGATCCTTGGGCTGGATGTTGGCGATGTTCCAGTGGCTGCGCTCGCGGATCGCCTGGATCGTCGAGCGGGTGGTGCCGATCAGCTTGCCGATCTGGCCGTCGGTGAGGTTCGGGTGGTTGCGGATCAGCCAGGCGACCCCGTCCGGCTTGTCCTGCCGCTTCGAGACCGGCGTGTAGCGCGGGCCCTTGGTCCGCACCGACTGGTCCGGCTCGCGGTACATCTGCAATTTGTGGTCGGGATCGTTCTGGCCGCGCTCGATCTCGTCCTGGGTGAGCTCGCCCGAGCGCAGGGGATCGCGGCCGGTCAGCTTGGTCGCGGCGGTGTCGTCGGCGATCGCCTGGACCTCGAGGATGTGC
>JAFAZM010000405.1 GCA_019239785.1 Sphingomonadaceae bacterium | reverse complement strand
GCAAATGAGGCTCGGAATCATCGGCGGCGGCGCCTGGGGGACGGCGCTGGCCCAGGTTGCCGCCGCCGACGGCGAGACGGTCCGGCTCTGGGCGCGCGAGCCCGAGGTGGTCGAAGCGATCAACGCCTCCCACGAAAACACGATCTTTCTCAAAGGGGTGACGCTCGCTCCCACGGTCCGGGCGACGGCCGATCTTGCCGACCTTGGCGCTTGCGAAGCCTTCCTAATCGTTGCACCAGCGCAACATTTGCGTTCGGTGCTCGGCGGCCTCGATGCGGCCGGCCGGCCGCTCGTCCTCTGTGCGAAGGGGATAGAGGACGGCACCGGGCTCCTGATGCACGAAGTGGCGCGCCAGGTGCAGCCCGGCGCGCCGATCGCGGTGCTTTCCGGCCCCACCTTCGCGCACGAGGTCGCGGCCGGCCTGCCGACCGCGGTCACGCTGGCGGTCGAGGACCAGTCGCTCGGCGAGCGACTCGTCGCGCGGATCGCCCGGCCGTATTTCCGGCCCTATCTCTCCGACGACGTCGCCGGCGCCGAGGTCGGGGGCGCGGTCAAGAACGTGCTCGCCATCGCCTGCGGCGTGGTCGAGGGGCGCCGGCTCGGCCAGAATGCCCGCGCCGCCCTGATCTCGCGCGGCTTTGCCGAGATGACCCGCTTCGGCCTCGCCAAGGGCGCGCGCGCCGAGACTTTGGCGGGTCTCGCCGGCCTCGGCGACCTCGTCCTCACCTGCTCCTCGACCGCCTCGCGCAACTTCAGCCTCGGCAAGGGGATCGGCGAGGGCGCCCGCGCGGCCGACCTGCTCGCCGACCGCCGCACCGTCGCCGAGGGCGCCTTCACCGCCCCGGTGCTGAAGCGCGCCGCCGAAGCGCTCGGCGTCGACCTGCCGATCGTCGAGGCGGTCTGCGCCTTGCTGGCGGAGGAGGCCTCGGTGGACGAGGTGGTCGGGAGGTTGCTGGCCCGGCCGCTCAGGGCGGAGGGGGTGTAATCCCTCCCTCTCCCTGTGAGGGGAGAGGGACAGCCGGCCGCAGGCCGGCAGGGTGAGGGTCTCGGTGGCGGCAGGCAGGCGCTAGACGGCGGCGCCACCGCTGCCCTCACCCTCCCGCCGCTTCGCGGCGGGCCCCTCCCTCTCCCCGAAACGGGAGAGGGGTTTTCAAAAGTCCTTGCAGAGCCCGTCTTTCTCCCAATCGCCGTAGCGCGTCGGCTCCTTGCCCTTGGGCCCACCATGCTCCTCCCGTTCCTCGGGCTCGGCAGGCTCCGGCACCGGCGGGCTCGGGGTGAGATAGGCCGGCGGCTTCACATGAGGCGGGCGCTCGCCCATCGGCTTTCCGTTTGCATAAAGAGAGGCTGCCGCCCATCTCGGCCGCGCAGGCATGAAAGACAAGATGCGCCACATCCAAAGAGCGGAGCCGCCGGGCACGGCCGCGCGCCGTGCGGCCCTGCGGCTGCTCGACGCGGTGCTGCGCCGGGGCCTGCCGCTCGAAGCGGCGCTCGACGCCGCCGCGCGAGACCTCGAGCGGGCCGACGACCGCGGCTTCGCCCATGCCATCGCCGCCGAGGCGCTGCGCCGCCTGCCCGATCTCGACGCCTTGATCGATCGGGCGACCAGGCAACGCCTCCCGGACGACGCCAAGGCGCGCTTCGCGCTGCGCATCGCCCTCGTGCAGGCGCTCGCTCTGAGTACGCCGCCCCATGCCGCCATTGCCACCGTGCTGCCGCTCGTCGACGGAGGCCCGCGCAAGCTGGTCCACGGCGTGTTCTCGACGGTGAATCGGGAAGGATGGGCGCTGCCCGAGGTGCCGCATCTGCCCGCGCCGGTGGCCGACCGCTGGGGCAAGGCGTGGGGCGAGGAGGTGGTGGCCGCCGCAACGCGGCTGATCGCCACGCCGCCGCCGATCGACCTGATCGGCGAGCCGCCCGCCGACCTGGCCGGCGTCAGCCTGATGCCGGGGCATCTGCGGCTCGCGCGCGGCATCGCCGTCGCCGGCCTGACCGGCTATGGCGAAGGCCGCTGGTGGGTGCAGGACCTGTCCGCAGCGCAGCCGGCGCGCCTGCTCGGCCCGGGCGAGGGCCGGACCGCGCTCGACCTCTGCGCCGCGCCCGGCGGCAAGACGATGCAGCTCGCCTCTGCCGGCTGGGAGGTGGTTGCGCTCGACGTCTCGGAAAGCCGGCTGGCGCGCCTGAAGGAGAATCTCGCCCGCACCGGCCTCGACGCCAGGGTCATCGCGGCCGACGTCATGAAATGGGCGCCGCCGGCGCCGGTCGACGCGATCCTGCTCGATGCGCCCTGCTCGGCGACCGGCATCTTCCGCCGCCATCCGGACGTGCTCCACCGCGTCCGTCCGCGCGCGATCGCGGCCCTGGCCGAGGCGCAGCAGGCGATGCTCGCGCGCGCGGCGGACTGGCTGAAGCCCGGCGGCAGCCTCGTCTATTCGGTCTGCTCGCTGGAGCCGGAGGAGGGCGAGCAGGTCGCCGACGCCTTCCTCGCCGCCCGTTCCGATTACGCCCTCGCCGAGCGGCAGCGCATCCTTCCGGGCGTCCACGCGGCCGAGGGCGGGGCGGACAGCTTCTTCATTGCCCGCTTCGTCCGAAATCCGCGCCGATAGATGGGGATAAAAGGGGGGGCCTTCCTTGCCCCGCGAGTCGGGCGGATTTAGGGTCGCCTTGTGCAGCAGCCCGTCCGTATCGCTCCCTCGATCCTTTCGGCGGATTTCGCGCGCCTTGGCGAGGAGGTGCGGGCGGTGGACGCGGCCGGCGCCGACTGGATCCATGTCGATGTGATGGACGGCCATTTCGTGCCCAATCTCACGATCGGGCCGATGGTGGTGAAGGCGCTGCGGCCGCACACGCAGAAGCCGCTCGACGTCCATCTCATGATCTCGCCGGTCGATCCCTTCCTCGAAGCCTTCGCCGAGGCCGGCGCCGACACGATCACCGTCCATCCCGAGGCCGGCCCGCACCTCCATCGCACCGTCCAGAAGATCAAGTCGCTCGGCAAGCGCGCCGGCGTCTCGCTGAATCCGGCTACCCCGGCCAAGCTGCTGGATTACGTGCTGGAAGAGCTCGACCTGGTGCTGGTGATGAGCGTCAATCCGGGCTTCGGCGGGCAGAGCTTCATCCATGGCCAGCTCAGGAAGATCGAGGCGATCCGCAAGCGCATCGACGCGGCGGGCCTGACCGTGGACCTGGAGGTCGACGGCGGCATCGACCAGGACAATTGCCGGCGGGTGATCGACGCCGGCGCGGACGTGCTCGTCGCCGGCACCGCGACCTTCCGCGGCGGGCCTGAGGCCTATGCTGCTAACATCGAGAGGCTCAGGGGGTGAGCCTGCTCGAAAAGGTGGAGCGCGCGGCGGGCGAGGACGAGATCGAGCCTGGCAAAAGGCTGATCCGTGCCGGCGACGATCGCGGCCTTTCCCTGTTCGAGCGGCTGAACCTGAGACTGCACCGCTTCGCCTGGCGGACGCCTCTGCACAGGTTCCGGCTGCGCGGCCGCATGCCGCTGAAGCTGATCGCGGTGCCCAAGGACCCGATCGCCGGCGACAAGGCGGCGGGAGAGGCCCTGCTCGCCGGCCGCTTCCTGCACAACGGCACCGAGGTCCCGGTCCAGGGCCTGGACTTCTCGACGCTCGGCCTGCCGGAGGATTTCACCGATTACCTGCAGAGCTTCGCCTGGCTGCGCGACCTCTCCGCCGCGGCGACGCGCGAGCGCGGCGCCAAGCGCGCCGAGGGGCTCGCCCGCCTCTGGCTCGCCGCCCACGGCGAGCAGATCGGCGAACCCGCCTGGCGCGCCGACCTCTGGGGACGGCGCATCCTCTTCTGGACCGCCTACGCGCCCTACATCCTGTCGAGCTCCGATCCGGTCTATCGTTCCAGCCTGCTCTACGCGCTGGCCCGCGGCGCCCGCCATCTCGAGCGGACCGCCGACAGGGCGCCGCTCGGCCTGAAGCGGATCGCCGCCTGGAGCGGCGTGATCGCCGCGGCCCTGGTCGTGCAGGGCGGCCCGGCGCGGCTGAAGTCGGGCGAGGGCGGACTGGGGCGCGCGCTCAGCCAGTCGCTCCACGACGATGGCGGGCTGGTCAGCCGCTCGCCGACCGAACAGGTCACGGTGGTCGAGATCTTGGGCCAGCTCCGCGCCGTCTATGCCGCCGCCCGGCGCGAGGCGCCCGAATGGCTGGCCGAGACCCTCACGTCGGCGGTCGGCGCCCTGCTCTCGGTCACGCTCGGCGACGATTCTTTGTCGAGCTGGCAGGGCGGCAACATGGCGAGCCGCCGCCGCGTCGCCGCCGCCGCCGAGGGCGCGGGCCTCGATGCCGCGCCGCTTCGCCAGGCGCGCGGCTGGGGCTATCAACGGGTGCAGGCGAAGAACAGCGTGCTCGTCTTCGACGCCGCGCCGCCACCGCCGCCGCGCGCGCTCAGGGGCGCCTGCGCCTCCACGTTGGCCTTCGAGCTGAGCGACGGGCCCAACAGGCTGGTCGTCAATTGCGGCGGCGCCGGCGCGGCGCGCGGCGCACTGCCGGCCGAGCTTGCCTTTGCCCTGCGCACCACCGCCGCCCATTCGACGCTGGCGCTCGGCGACCGCAACTCGACCGCGATCCTGGAGGACGGCTCGCTCGGCAAGGGCGTCAGCGAGGTGGAGCTGGTCCGCGACGACACTGCCGGGAGCCGGATCGAGGCGAGCCATGACGGCTATGTGAAGCGCTACGGCCTGGTCCACGAGCGGCGGCTCAACCTGAGCAGCGACGGCCGCCATCTCACCGGCGAGGACCGGCTGCTCGCCGCCGGCCGCAGGCGGCGGAGCGAGGCGGTGCCGTTCGCGATCCGCTTCCATCTCGCGCCCGGGATCGAGGTCACCTCGACCGCGGACGGCCAGGGCGCCCTGCTCCGCCTCAGAGGGGCGGTCTGGCAGTTCCGCTGCCGCGGCGGCAGGCTCGCCGCCGAGGACAGCCTCTGGATCGACGGCGAGGCAAGGCCGCAGGCGACGCTACAGCTCGTCGTCACCGGCGAGTCGCCGGGCGAAGGCATGACGATTTCCTGGGAGCTCAAGCGGGCTTCCTGAAACTTTGACCACCGAAGGAATGACATGACGGACGTGAAGATCGCCCGCGCTCTGCTGTCGGTATCGGACAAGGCCGGCCTTGCCGAACTGGGCCGGGCGCTCGCGCGCCACGGGGTCGAGCTGGTCTCGACCGGGGGCACCGCGAAGGCATTGCGCGAGGCCGGGCTCGAAGTGCGCGACATCTCGGACCTCACCGGCTTTCCGGAGATGATGGACGGGCGGGTGAAGACGCTCCACCCGAAGGTCCATGGCGGGCTGCTCGCGGTGCGCGACGATCCGGCGCATGCGGCGGCGATGGAGGCGCACGATATCGGTGCGATCGACCTGGTCGTGGTCAACCTCTACCCGTTCGCCGAGACGGTGGCGAAGGGCGCGGACCGGCCCGAGATCATCGAGAATATCGACATCGGCGGCCCGTCGATGGTGCGCTCGGCGGCGAAGAACCACGAATATGTCGCGATCGTCACCGATGCCGCCGACTATCCGGCGCTGGTGGCGGCGCTCGACGCGTCGGGCGGCGCGACCTCGCTGGAGCTGCGCAAGCGGCTGGCGGCCAAGGCCTTCGCCGCGACCGCGACCTATGATGCCATGATCGCAAGCTGGTTCGGCTTCGCCGACCAGAGCGAGGCCTTTCCCGAGACCCTGCCGATCGTGCTGAAGCGCGGCGCCGCGCTGCGCTACGGCGAGAATCCGCACCAACAGGCCGCCTTCTACGCCCATGCGGGGCCGCATGCGAAAGGGATCGGGCAGGCCGGGCAGGTCCAGGGCAAGGAGCTCGGCTACAACAATTACAACGATGCCGACGCCGCGCTCGACCTGATCGCCGAATATCGCGACGCCGCGCCGACCTGCGTCATCGTCAAGCACGCCAATCCCTGCGGCGTCGCCAGCGCGGCGACGCTCGCCGAGGCCTATGCGGCGGCGTTCGCCTGCGACACGGTCTCGGCCTTCGGCGGAATCATCGCGGTCAACCGTCCGCTCGACGGTCCGACTGCGGAGGCGATCGCGTCCATCTTCACCGAGGTCGTGGTCGCGCCCGATGCCGGCGAGGCGGCGCAGGCGGTATTCGCGGCGAAGAAGAACCTGCGCCTGCTGCTCACCGGCGACCTGCCCGATCCGGCGCGCCCCGGCCTCAATGCGAAGTCGATCGCCGGCGGCTGGCTCGTGCAGACCCGCGACAACGGCCGGATCGGGCTGGACGATTTGAAGGTCGTGACGAAGCGCGTGCCGACCCAGCGGGAGCTCGCCGACTGCCTGTTCGCCTGGACCGTCGCCAAGCACGTCAAGTCGAACGCGATCGTCTATGCCAAAGACGGCGCCACCGCCGGGATCGGCGCCGGCCAGATGAACCGGATGGAATCGGCCCGCATCGCCGCCTGGAAGGCCAAGGACGCGGCGGAGAAAGCCGGCTGGCCCCAGCCGCGCACGATCGGCTCGGCGGTCGCCTCCGACGCCTTCTTCCCTTTCGCCGACGGCCTGCTGACCGCAGTCGAGGCCGGCGCGACCGCGGTCATCCAGCCCGGCGGCTCGATCCGCGACGCCGAAGTGATCGCGGCGGCGGACGAGGCGGGGCTGGCGATGGTCTTCACCGGGATGCGGCATTTCCGGCACTGAGCCCGGGCCGTCATTGCGAGGACCCCGGCGAAGGCCGGGGGACGCGGCAATCCAGCGGGCATAGTCGCTGCACTGGATTGCTTCGCTACGCTTGCAATGACGAGGGAATGCTAAGGCGTCGCGATTTCCGTTTCCGGCAGCGCCGGATCTTCCGTCCCCTGCATCCGGAACAAGGCCCGGTCCTCCTGGGTGAAGCCGCGGTACCAGACCATGAAGCCGAAGGTGACCAGGATTGCCGGCGCGCCGATGGCGAGCTGGATCCATTCGAACCGTCGCGGCAGCGCCATGAAGGCGAAGCCGACGACCAGGGCCGCCGCGCCGGCCCAGATCAGCGACCAGCGCCAGCCCTGGACCGGCGCGTCGAGCAGGCGGCAGAGCAGGCGCGCCTTCAGGATCGAGGCGAGCGCCAATGCGAGCGCCAGCGCCAGCGCGGCGCCCGCGGCCTGATAGGCCTGGAGGCCGCCCGGCGGGACCGGCAGCAGCGGCATCGCCGAGATGATCGCCACGGTCAGCACCCCCTGCACCCCGATCATCAGCGTCGAGATCATCAGGTTGCGGTGCCGCGCGACATAGACGAGCGCCGATTCCGAGACGGCCGCGGTCGCCGCGATCACCTCCGCGGCGAGGAGGAAGGCCAAAGCCGCGGTGCCGCCGACGAATTGCGGACCGACCAGCCCCATCACCGCCTTGCCCGGAATGCCCAGCGCGAGCGCGATCGCCGATTGGGCGGCGATGATCCAGAAGCCGACCTGCCGCACCTGCTTGGCGACGGCCGCCTTGTCCCCTTCGGCAAGCTTCTGGGTGATCACCGGCGCCAGGATCGGATCGAAGCTGGTCTTCAATTTCTGCGGCATCGAGGCGACCTGCTGCGCCACGTAGTACAGGCCGACATAATAAGGCGCGACGAACAGGCCGAGGATCGCGATGTCGAGCCGGCGCGAGCCCCATTCGATCGCATCGGCGGCGGCGAGCGGGACGTTGCGCCGGGCCATTGCGATGACCGTGCCGGGGTGCGGCTTCCAGCCGTGCGGCAGGCCGTACGAGCGCCCGAGCCGCCACAGGGCGGCGGTCAGTCCCGCGACCACGGAAGCGACATAGGCGATGATCAGGCCGTCGTCGTGGAAATGGGTATAGATGAGCGCGCCGGCGGTGATGCTGATCACCCAGGGCTCGACGATCGCCCGCACCCGCACGGTCGAGGCGACGTCATGGCGGTAGGCGAGCGCCGCCAGCGCGACGTCGGCGCCGGCAATGCCGAAGATCACCAAAGGCAGCAGCCAGTCGGCGCCGTGCACGTCGCCGGCCGGGAACATCGCCTGCGGGAAGAGCATCAGCAATGCGCTCGCGATCGCCGAAGCGAGGAAGGCGGCGAGCATGGCGTCCATCACCACGCAGACATGGGGCTGGTCGGTGGTCGAGAGCTGCTGGGCGAGACCCCGCTTCAGCCCCAATGTGGCGAGCTGCGCAGCCAGTTCCATCACGATCACCGCATAAGCGAAGCGGCCGAGCAGGTCCGGGCCGTAAAAGCGGCCGGCGATGAACAGGAAGGGGATGCGCGCGACCAGCCGGATGACGAAGCCGAAGAAGTTGGTGCGGCCGCCTTTGGCAAGCGCGGCAATGTCGTCGTCGGGGCGGGGTGCG
The DNA here is from genome assembly GCA_019239785.1 of Sphingomonadaceae bacterium. GTDB lineage: Bacteria > Pseudomonadota > Alphaproteobacteria > Sphingomonadales > Sphingomonadaceae > Allosphingosinicella. Next base: position 1,387 of record JAFAZM010000405.1, on the reverse strand, counting down.
GATTCGTTGATGCCGGGGTTCGCGCTCACGGTATCGGATACTCGCCAACATTCACGGCGACGGCGCGGATTCGCGGGGGCGCGGCGGCGCGTGGGAGGTCGGACTGTTCCGTCTCTGCGCGAATGTCGGTCCGCGCGGTGCCCCCGGCATCGTTCAAGGCAGCGGTGACGCACAGATGGGGGGCGCCGGGCTCGCAACGCGCCACGTTGAGAGCGAACAGATCGCGGAGATCGAGGGCGCGCAGGAACGCGCGCACGTCAAGGCAGGCTGCGCTGCTGTGGCCATTGAATTGGGGGCATGATTCCAAGTGAGCGGACTCCGCGGTCCGCGCGGCGGCGATCGCACTGAAGGCGAAGGCGGCCTGCGCGGCATCGGCGGGGTGCCCGTCAAAGGTGACCTGCGCGAGGTGCCAGTTCTCCCGGTTGAGAAACGGAGACAGAGCATGACAGTCGGCCTCCTGCGCAGCGTGGTTTCCTGGAACGATGGTGAGGTTGGGCGCGGCGCCGGTCAACGCATAGCCGGTCACTGTGTCCGGCGGAGACGGCAGCAGGGTTCCCTCCCGATCTCGCGGCTCGACAAAGCGGAGCCCGACATGCTGCATTTCGAGCCGGCAAAGGCCGGTCCACCCGGTCGCATGGGCATGGGGCGCGAAGTAAAGCTGGACCGCGCTCCATTGCGCGACACCGGGCACTGGAACAGCCTGGGCCTCGACGATTTCCGGTGCCGGGCGTCCAAGCAGGCGCTCGGCCAACGGCAACGGGTGGTCAACCCCCTCAAAGGTGAGGTGCGGCGGCTCGGGCGCAGCGGCAACGGACAGGATCGCTGCGGCGAAGAGGGATGGAAGCCGACGACAGACGCTCAATGCGCGGCGCCCCAGTTCGGCCCGGTGCCGATCTCGACGCCAAGCGGCACGCTGAGCGGCGCGGCCGGCTCGGCGGCGTGGGCCATGACGTCGCGGATCACCTCGGTCGCGGTCTCGACGTCGGCCTCCGGCACCTCGAACACCAATTCGTCATGGACCTGGAGCAGCATCCGTGTGCCGTCGAGCCCGGCCGCCCGCAGCGCCGGGCCCATCCGCGCCATCGCCCGCTTGATGATGTCGGCGGCCGTGCCCTGGATCGGCGCGTTGATCGCGGCGCGCTCGGCGCCCTGCCGCTCGTGCTGGACGTTGCTCTTGATCAGCGGGAAGTGCGTCTTGCGGCCGAACAAAGTAGTGCTGAAGCCGGTCTCGCGGACGTGGGCCAGCGTGTCGCCGATATAGCGGCGGATGCCCGGGAAGCGCTGGAAATAGCGGTCGATGATCTCCTGCGCTTCCTCGGCCGTCACCGACAGCCGGCCGGCCAAACCCCAGCGCGAGATGCCGTAGAGGATCGCGAAGTTGATCGTC
>JAFAZM010000168.1 GCA_019239785.1 Sphingomonadaceae bacterium | reverse complement strand
CGTCGACCGCGAGATCCGCGTCATCCTCGATCCCGCCAAGATGCAGTCGCTCGGCGTCACCGCGTCGCAGGTCAATGCCGTGCTTCGCGCCCAGAACATGAACGCCGCCGGCGGCCGGGCGGAGATCGCCGGGTCGGAGCAGGGCGTGCGCGTGCTCGGCAACGCCAAGGACGCCTTTTCGCTCGGCGAGACCCAGATCGCATTGGGCGGCGGCCGCACCATCAAGCTCAGCGACATCGCGACGGTCCGCGACGCCTATGGCGAGCAGCGCAGCTACTCGACGATGGACGGCAAGCAGGTGCTGAGCTTCTCGATGACCAAGGCGAAGGGCTATTCCGACGTCACAGTCTACGACCATGCGGTGAAGGAGATCGAGAAGCTCCAGAAGGAATTCCCGAAGGTCAGGTTCACCTTGCTCTTCACGCCGGTGAAGTACGTCCGCACCCAGTATGAATCGGCGATGGAATCGATGATCGAGGGCGCGATCCTCGCCGTCTTCGTCGTCTTCCTGTTCCTCCGCGACCTCCGCGCGACCCTGATCTCGGCGCTGGCGATCCCGCTGTCGGCGATCCCCACCTTCTGGTTCATGGACCTGCTCGGCTTCTCGCTGAACGGCCTCAGCCTGCTCGCCCTGAGCCTGGTCGCGGGCGTGCTCGTCGACGATGCGATCGTCGAGATCGAGAACATCGTCCGGCACATGCGCATGGGCAAGACCGCTTACCAAGCGTCGATCGACGCGGCCGACGAGATCGGCCTCGCCGTCGTCGCCACCACCTTCTCGATCGTCGCGGTGTTCCTGCCGGTCGGCCTGATGCCCGGCATCTCGGGCCAGTTCTTCAAGAATTTCGGCATCACCGTCGTCGCCGCGGTGCTGACCAGCCTCGCCGTCGCGCGCCTCATCACGCCGATGATCGCCGCTTATTTCCTGCGTTCCAAGGGCCATGCCCCGCACGCCTCGGGCTGGTTCATGGATCGCTACGTGGACATCCTGCGCTGGTCGATCCGCAACCGCTGGAAGACGGTGTTCGTCGGCGTCGCCGCCTTCGCCCTCACCATCTTCTGCTTCGCCAAGCTGCCGACTACCTTCCAGCCGGCGGTGAACACCGATTCGAGCCAGATCCAGATCGAGATGGCGCCGGGCACCACCCTCCAGCAGACCGCGGCCGTGGCGAACCGCGTCGCCGCCATGATCACCAGGGCTCCCGAGGTCGAGAACGCCTTTGCCGACATCGACGTCGGCAACGCCAACATCTATCTCACCCTGCGCAAGGAGCGGAAGCGGACCAGCGTCGAGTTCGAGCGCCACTACGCGCCGATGCTGCGCGGCATCCCCGACGCCCGGATCAACTTCGCCTCCCAGTCCGGCGCCGGCGGAGGGCGCGATCTCAACGTAACCCTGGTCGGCGACGATCCGGTCAAGCTCAACAAGGTGGCGGTCGATCTCATCGCCCAGATGCGCAAGCTGCCCGAGATCCGCGAGCCGCGGATCAACGGCGACCTGCGCCGGCCGGAGATCACGATCCGGCCGCGGCTCGATCTCGCCGCCCAGCTCGGCGTCTCGACCGCCTCGCTCAGCCAGGCGATCCGCATCGCCACTCTGGGCGAGATCAACCAGAACAGCGCCAAATTCTCGGTCGCCGACCGCCAGATCCCGATCCGGGTCGCGCTGGCGGAGGACGCCCGCTCGAACCTCGGCGCGATCGAGAACCTGCCGGTGCCGACCGCGACCGGCGGCTCGGTGCCGCTGAAGCTCGTCGCCGACATCAGCTTCGGGGCCGGCCCGACGACGATCCGCCGCTTCGACCAGCGCCGCCGCCTGTCGATCGGCGCCGATCTCGCCCAGGGCGTGGTCAGCGGCGACGCGATGAAGAAGATCTTCGCTTTGCCCGCCCTCCAGCACCTCCCGGCCGGCGTCGAGCAGGTGCCGTTCGGCGACCAGAAGTGGCAGGCGGAGCTGGTCAGCAACTTCATCTTCGCCGTCATCTCCGGCATCTTCCTGGTCTTCGCGGTGCTGGTGCTGCTCTACAAGCGCGTGCTGCCGCCGTTCGTGAACATGGGCTCGCTGCTGCTCGCGCCGCTCGGCAGCGCACTGGCGCTGATGATCACCGGCAATCCGCTGTCGCTGCCCGTCTTCATCGGCCTCCTGATGCTGCTCGGCATCGTCGCCAAGAACTCGATCCTGCTGATCGATTTCGCGATCGAGGAGATGGGCAAGGGCGTGCCCAAGGACGAGGCGATCGTCGACGCCGGCCATAAGCGCGCCCAGCCGATCGTCATGACGACGGTCGCGATGGTCGCCGGCATGGTGCCGATCGCCCTCTCCTTCACCGGCGACGGCAGCTGGCGCGCCCCGATGGGCATCACGGTGATCGGCGGCCTGATCCTGTCGACGCTGCTCACCCTGCTGATCGTGCCGGCCGGCTTCCACCTCGCCGACAGCTTCGAGAAGTGGCTGGGCCCGCTGTTCGGCCGCATCCTCACCTATCAGCCGGGTGACGATACGAGGCCGATCGCCCCGCAGCCGGCGGAGTGAACCAAAGCACGGCCGGACCATTGGGGGAGGGCATGAGCCCTTCCCCGCGGTTCGCCGCCACCGCTCCCCAGAACGGCTATCGCCGCATGCGCGCCGTCGCGACCCTGATGCTGGTCGCGATGGCGGCCCTGTTCTTCGCCGCCAACGCCTGGGACGAGGCCTATCCGGCGCTCGGCTTCGTCAAGGCGTTCGCGGAAGCCGCGATGGTCGGCGGCCTCGCCGACTGGTTCGCGGTGACGGCCCTGTTCCGCCACCCGCTCGGCCTGCCGATCCCGCACACCGCGATCATCCCGAGGAACAAGGACCGGATCGGCGAGACCCTCGCCGCCTTCCTGCGCGAGAATTTCCTCATCCCCTCGGTGGTGGCGCGGCGGATGCGGAGCGTCGACGTCGCCGGGGCGATGGGCCGCTTCCTCGCCAATCCGGCGCCGGAAGGGCGGATGCGGGAGGGCGCGTCCCGGCTGCTCGCCGACCTGCTCGAATCGCTCGACCAGGAGCGGCTGGGCGGGATGGTGAAGGCGGCGATATCGGCGCGCATCCAGACGATCGAGATCGCGCCCCTGCTCGGCAAGAGCCTCGAGGCGGCGATGACCGAGGAACGGCACGTGCCGATTCTCGACGCGATCGTCACCTGGGCTGGCCGCACCCTCGATGCCAACGAGGATCTGATCCGCGACATGGTCCACCAGCGCGCCGGCTGGATCGTCAAGCTCGCCGGGCTCGATGCGAAGCTCGCCGAGGCGATCATCGACGGCCTCAGGCGGCTGTCGATCGACATGGCGCTGGACGAGCATCACCCGCTCCGCGCCAAGGCGGAAGAGGGGATGGCCCGTCTCGCCGCCGGCCTGCAGCACGATCCGGAGCTGCGCGGGAAGGTGGAGGTGTGGAAGAACGAGGTCGCCTCCAATCCGGCGGTGACCGATTGGGTCGGCGGCCTGTGGGAGAATACCCGCGCCGGCCTGCTCCGCGCGGCGCGCGACCCGCAGGCGGCAATGGCCGGCCGCTTCGGCGAGGGGCTGCGCCAGATGGGCGAGACGCTGCAGCAGGACGTCCGGCTGAAGCGCGCGCTGAACCAGTTCGCCCGCCGCGCCGTCGTCGGCGCCGCCGCCACCTACGGCGCTGGGATCGTCAAATTGGTCTCGGAGACGGTGCGGGGCTGGGACGCGCGGACGATCACAGGCCGGTTGGAGAACGCGGTCGGCAAGGACCTGCAATATATCCGCGTCAACGGCACGCTCGTCGGCGGCCTCGTCGGCCTCGCCATCCACGTCGTGGAGGTGCTGACGTAAACCCGTGGCCCTGGCGGAGGCCAGGGCCCCAGCGAGGAATAGGCGCCGCCGGCTTCACCCGCTCCAGCACTCATGGCTGGGGTGGTTCCGATGCCCTTCACCCGCTGGGGCCCCGGCCTCCGCCAGGGCGACGGGGTCAATCGCCGCCCGTGCGCTCGATGTCGGCGCCGACGGCGGAGAGCTTCTCCTCGAGCCGCTCGTAGCCGCGGTCGAGATGGTAGACGCGGTGGACCTCGGTCTCGCCCTCGGCGGCGAGGCCGGCGAGGACGAGGCTCATCGAAGCGCGCAGGTCCGTCGCCATCACCGGCGCGCCGTGGAGCTGCTGCACTCCGCGCACCACCGCCGAGCGGCCGCGCACCTCGATGTCCGCGCCCATCCGGTTGAGCTCCGGAACGTGCATGTAGCGATTCTCGAAGATCGTCTCGGTGAGCAGGCTGGTGCCCTCGGCAAGGGTCAGCATGGCCATGAACTGGGCCTGCATGTCGGTCGGGAAGGCGGGGTAGGGCGCGGTCGAGATCGACAGCGGCTTGAGGCCCCCGTCCGCCGCCACGCGGAGGCCGTCCTTGGTCTCCTCGACGATCAGGCCGGCATCGGTGAGGCCCGACAGGATCGAGGGCATGGTGTCCCTGCGCGCGCCGACCAGTTCCAGGGCGCCGCCGGTGATCCCCGCCGCGCAGGCGTAGCTGCCGGCCTCGATGCGGTCGGCCATCACCGAATAGGTCGCCCCATGCAGGCGCGAGACGCCCTCGACGGTGAGCGTGTCGGTACGCAGCCCCTCGATCCTGGCACCCATCGCGATCAGGCACTTGGCGAGATCGGTGATCTCGGGCTCGCGCGCGGCATTCTCGATCACGGTCGTGCCCTTGGCGAGCACCGCCGCCATCAGCGCGTTCTCGGTCGCGCCGACCGAGACGAAGGGGAAGCTGATCGTCCCCCCCCTGAGCCCGCCTTTCGGCGCCACCGCCTTGACGTAGCCGGCGGTGATCTCGAGCTCGGCGCCGAGCGCTTCGAGCGCCTTCAGGTGCAGGTCGACGGGACGCATGCCGATCGCGCAGCCGCCGGGCAGCGACACGGTCGCCTCGCCCGCGCGGGCGACGAGCGGGCCGAGGACGAGGATCGAGGCGCGCATCTTGCGCACGATGTCGTAGGGCGCGACCGTCGAGGTGAGGGTCGAGGCCCGCAGCGTCATCACCCGCCCGAAATCCTCCGGGCGCGCGCCTTCCACGGTGGTCGAGACGCCGAGCTGGTTGAGGAGGTGGCCGAAACTGTCGACGTCGGCGAGGCGCGGCAGGTTGCGGAGCGTCAGCGGCTCATCCGTGAGCAGCGCGCAGGGCAGCAAAGTCAGCGCCGCGTTCTTCGCGCCGGAGATCGGGATGCGGCCCTTGAGCGGCTTGCCGCCGCGGATGACGATACGGTCCATGACGGGGGTCTTACGAGTTTAGGGGGGCGGTGCAAGGTGGGGTCCTTCGATAGGGGCCTTCGCCAAGCTCAGTCCCTACTCAGGATGAGCGGACGTAACTGGTCCCCCACTCGCTCATCCTGAGTAGGCGGTGAGCTTGTCGAACCGC
>JAFAZM010000159.1 GCA_019239785.1 Sphingomonadaceae bacterium | reverse complement strand
CGATGTTCCGGCCGCAGAGGGCGCGGAGAACGTCGTCCTGCTCCGCGACATGCTCAATCGCGGCGATGGCGGCAAGACGTTGCGTTCGCAACGTGCAGGGATCGCCGCCGCAGAGCGGTCCTGAAGCCTTCCGCCGTTTCCCGATGTCTGTCGCTTGCGCCGCCTTCGGCCGCGCCGCGCTACCACATGGTCGACAGGCGGATCGCGGTCGGCCCGAGGATGACGATGAACAGCACCGGCAGGATGAACAGGATCAACGGAATGGTCATGATCGCCGGCAGGCGCGCCGCCTTTTCCTCCGCGCGCATCATCCGCTCGTTGCGGAATTCGGCGGAGAGGACGCGCAGCGCGCTCGCAAGGGGGGTGCCGTATTTCTCGGTCTGGATCATCGTCGTGACGACGCCGCGGATCGCGTCGAGGTCGATGCGCTGGGCGAGATTCTCGAACGCCGAGCGGCGGTCGGTGAGGAAGCCCAATTCGATCGAGGTCAAGGCGAACTCGTCGCCGAGCTCGGGATAGGCCTTGCCGAGCTCGCGGGAGACGCGGCTGAAGGCGGAGTCGACCGTGAGCCCGGCCTCGGCGCAGATGACGAGCAGGTCGAGCGCGTCCGGCAGGCCCTTGCGGATCGCCGTGGTACGCTTCCCGATCTTGTTCTTCAGCCAGATGTCCGGCGACTTGTAGGCGAGGATGAGGGTGCCGGCGACGAGCGCGTAGCGCTTCACCGCGCCCCATTCCGGAAACCATTCCAGCACGTAGACGCCGAGCACGATGATCGTGCCGAACACGATCGGCGCCACCAGCCGGCCGAAGATGACGACGAAAGCGAGGTCCTTAGAGCGGATGCCGGCCTGCATCAGTTTCTGCTGCGCCTTCTGGACCTGGTCGTCCTGCAGCATCTTCAATGAGCCGAGCAGGCCGCGCACCTTGTCGGCCATCTCGTTCTTGTTGGTGATGTTGCGGCGCCGCTTCGAGGTCGAGGCGACGATGCCGGCCTTCAATTGCTCGCGCCGCTCGTTGAGCGCCTTGACGCGTTTGGCCATCGGATCGCGCACCGTGGTAGCGGCGTAGAGCGCCACGAGCACGCAGAAGGTCGCGACGGCGGCGAGCAGGGTCGCCACCGCGATGACGTTGATGCCGAGGAGGGTCGGGCCAGCCGGGGGTGCCATGTCTATCGTCTCGCCCTAGATCTCGAAGTCGACCATCTTGGCCATGATGAACACGCCGATCCCCATCCACGTCAGCCCGCCGAGGCCCGTGATGATCAGCCGCTGATCGATGAAGAACTTCTCGATATATTCCGGATTGATGAACCAGATCAAAGCGAAGACGATGAAGGGCAGCGAGCCGACGATCCAGGCCGAGGCCTTGGATTCCGACGACATCGCCTTGATCTTCAGCTTCATCTGGGCGCGCTTCCTCAGCACGTCCGCCAGGTTCGCCAGCGTCTCGGCGAGGTTGCCGCCGGTCTCGCGCTGGATGGCGAGGGTGATGGTGAAGAACTGGAACTCGGCGGTGCCGAGCCGATCCGCCGTCTCCTGAAGCGCGGCATCCATCGTCCGCCCGATCTTCATCTTGTCGGACACATTGCGGAACTCGACGGCCACGGGTCCGGGAATCTCGTCGGCCACGACCGCCATCGTCTCGGTGATCGGCAGGCCCGAGCGCAGGCCGCGCACCATCAGCTCGAGCGCGTCGGGGAAGCGGGCGTTGAACTTGCCGATGCGCCGCTTGATCAGCTTGCCGACCATGAAATGCGGCAGCCACAAGCCGACGGCGAGGCCGACCAGGAGCGCGAACACGATCGGCATGCCGCGCAGCGCCAGCAGCAGCCCGACGACCATCATGATGGCGAGGTTGGCCATCGCATATTGGCCGAGCGTCCAGCTGCGCCCGGTCTGGTGGAGGCGCTTGCGCAGCAGCGCCGGCTTGGGCAGCAGGCGCTGCGCGATGCCGTCGATCTTGGTCTGGTTGCGGCTCTGGAGAATGCGCTTCAGCTGCGCCTGCGCCGCGACCTCGTTCGATTTGCTGTGCCGCTCGCGTACGGCTTCGAGCCGCCGGTTCGTGGCTTTCCCCGTCGCGGGACCGGCGACGGCGAAATAGCCGAGCACCAGCGTCATCGACACGCCGGCCGCAAAGAGGATGAGGGTGAGGCTGGGCACGTCGGCTCCTTAATCCTGTCGTCCGCTCGGGGCGGCTTGCGTCACGCCCCGGTCGGGGCCGGCTTGGCCTTCTTCGGCAGCAGACCCTTGAGGTTCAGCTTGTCGAGCAGCGAAGCCGAAGCCGTGACCTCGTCGCCGCCGGCGGCCTCCTCGCTCTCCACCGCGCTGGTCGTCAGGGTGACCAGCTGCGCCAGGGGCTGGGCGAGCTTGGCGCTGGTGGCGACCTTGGCGAACGGCTGGCCGAGCTTCGCCGCCTGCGACGCCGCCTTGACGTCCGCCAGGATGCACAGATC
>JAFAZM010000156.1 GCA_019239785.1 Sphingomonadaceae bacterium | reverse complement strand
CCGGAGAGGAGATAGTCGCCGCTTTCGGTCGGCAGGAAATTGTCGATCTTCCGCAGCACGACCTTCAGCCCATGCCGGTAGAGGCCCATGTCGCGGATGATTTTCGGGTTGAGCAGGCTGACCGTGTAGCTCGCGGTCGAGTTGCGGAAGCCGGGATGGAATTCCTCGGTCACCGCGGCGCCGCCGACCGCGGACCGGCTCTCGATCATCCGCACCTTCAGCCCCCGCTGGGCGAGGTAGAAGGCGCAGACCAGCGCATTATGGCCGGCGCCGACGATGAGGATATCTTCGGTCATCGGCGTCCTGCTAGAGCGATTTCAGGTCGGATGGAATGAGCGGCCGCTCATTCCATCCGACGACTCGGAAATCGCGGCAAAGAATGACTTGGAGCGGCGCGATCCGATGCGATCGGCTCGTGCCCCTCCAGGGAGCCGCACCCTGTCGTCCACCACCCCCCGACAAATATCGGATTGCAAAGCAAAACCTCTGCCCGTAGGTGCGGAAACCTGGGGGTTTTACCGGGGATAGGGAGATTTTCTCATGCGTAAGTTTCTGATTGCGGGCGCCTTGTTGGCGGCCGCCACGGCCACTGCGGCCTTTGCGGCGCCGCAGGATTTCACGATCACCAACCATACCGGCCACACGATCGTCACGCTCAACGTCTCGCCGCACAGCGACGACCATTGGGGTCCGGACATCCTGGGCCGCGACACGCTCGGCAATGGCGAGCGGGCCGAGGTCACCTTCGACCGCGACACGGACCAGTGCCACTGGGACATCAAGGTGACCTATGACGACGGCACCAACAACGACCTGCGCGACGTGAACCTCTGCGAGACCACCGAGGTCGAGTTCACCGCCTGAGCCGATCGGGCTTCGTTTTCGAAAAGGGCCTCGCCGGAATGCCGGCGGGGCCCTTTTCTTTTCTGGCCCGCGTCACCCCGGCGAAGGCCCGGGTCTCGTGGACGTAGGGCTGAGCCTTACCGACCCGAGATCCCGGCCTTCGCCGCGATGACGAGCAGAGGGATGCCGCGAGAGGTCACGCCACATCCCGTTGCGGGTGCGCTGCCGCCAGCATCTCGAACACGCCCGCCGCATCCACCGGGCGGCTGAACAGATAGCCCTGGACGGAGGAGCAGCCGTGCAGGCGCAGCTCGGCGAGCTGCTCGGAGCTTTCGACCCCCTCGGCGGTGGTCTCCATACCGAGGGCGCGGGCGAGGTCCGTGATCGCGTGGACGATCGCGGTCGAGCCGGCCCGGGTCAGCATCTGCTGGATGAAGGAGCGGTCGATCTTGATCTTGTCGAACGGAAAGCTCTGCAGATAGGACAGGCTCGAATAGCCGGTGCCGAAATCGTCGAGCGCGATGCGGATGCCCATGTTGCGCAGCGAATGGAGCACCGCGATCAAAGCCTCCGAGCTTTCCAGGAAGATCGATTCGGTGATCTCCACCTCGAGCCGCTTCGGATCGAGGCCGCTCGCCGCCAGCGCCTGCACCAGGACATTGGCCAGGCCCGGCCGGCGGAACTGGACCGAGGAGACGTTGACCGCGACCCTGATATGGTCTGGCCAGCGCACCGCCTGGCGGCACGCCTCCTGGATCACCCAGGCGCCGATCGGCACGATCAGGCCGGTCTCCTCGGCGAGCGGGATGAACTCGTCCGGCGAGACCAGGCCGCGCGTCGGATGGTTCCAGCGGATCAGCGCCTCGAACGAGCCGATCCGGTTGGTCTCGAGATCGAACAAAGGCTGGAAATAGAGCTCGAACTCGCCGCCGGCGAGCGCGCGGCGCAGATCGCCTTCGAGCCGGTGCCGCGACTGGGCGCGGGCGTTCATCTCGTCCTCGAAGAAGCGGTAGGTGCCGCCGCCTTCGCTCTTCGCCTGATAGAGGGCGAGATCGGCATGCTTCATCAAGGTGTCGGCGTCGGCGCCGTCGCCCGGCGCCATCGCGATGCCGACGCTGGCGCCGGCGGTGAGCTCGTGGCCCGCCACGTCGAACGGGTCGGCGAGCGCGGCGATCAGCCGGGCGGCGATCGCGCCCGCGGCCTCGTGCGCGTCGCGGCGGGAGAGGATGATGGTGAACTCGTCGCCGCCGAGCCGCGCCAGCATCGCGCCGCCGACGCTTGCGCCGAGCCTGGCGCCGACCGCGCGCAGCAGCTCGTCGCCGATCGGATGGCCGAGCGTGTCGTTGACCGACTTGAAATTGTCGAGATCGACGCAGAGCAGAGCGAGGCCGCTGCCGCCGCGCCGCTCGACCTGCTTCAGCTCGAGATCGAGATGCTGGCGGAAGAAGGCGCGGTTGGGGAGGCCGGTGAGGCTGTCGTTGAAGGCGAGCTGGGTGATCCGCCGCTCGCGCTCGGCGATCCCCGCGGCCATCCGGTTGAAGCTTTGCGCAAGCCGGCCGATCTCGTCGCGGGTCTCGACCTTGACCTCGGCCGCCTCGCCCTCTTCCATCCGCTGCGCCGCCTGCTCGAGCGCGGAGATCGGCTTGGTCAGGGTGAGCGACAGCCGCCAGGAGCCGAACACGACAAGGATCAGGCCGATGAGGCCGGTCAGCGCCATCGCCAGCTGCAGCGGCAGATAGGGCGCGAGCGCCTCGGCGAGCGGATAGCGGATCAGCAGTGCGGCGGATTCGCCGTCGTTCATCCCCTGCAGCGGCCGCGCCAGGGCGATCGCGGTGCCGCCCTGCTCGTCGAGCCGGGCCGGGGCGCCGTCGCCCATGCGGGCATCGACGAAGGACGCGATCGCGCCGTCGTCGGCGCTTTGCTCCCCGCTGGTCCAGGCGCCGCCGTGGCCGCGGAGCAGGACGCGGGCGTTGATCGGGATCGCGGAGAGCTGCTCGAGCCGGTGCATCTGGGCCGGGTCGAGCCCGTTCACGAACACCACCCAGCCAACCAGGTTCGGCGCCAGGATCGGTGCCGCGACCACATGGGCGGGCATGCCGCCGAAGCGGACGATACCGCTGGTGCGGCCGGCGTCGAGCGCGGTCCACAGAGCGGCGGCGTCGGCGCGCAGGCGCGGATCGGCGACTCCAGTCACCTGGCCGTCCATGCCGACGATGAACGAGCTGCGGAGCCCGAGCCGCGCCTTCAGATTGTCCAGCGCCGAAAGCGCGGTGCCGGGATCGCCGGTGGCGACTGCGGCGCGGAAGCCGTAGTCGCGCGAGAGCAGGCCCGCGGCATTGGCAAGCTCGCGGGTCCGCAACTCGAGCAGGCGGTCGAACACGGTGGAGCTGGCGACCAGCTCGTCGCGCACCTGGCGCTCCGAGGTGGTGGCGATGACCGCGTAGAGCGCGATCGCGACCAGCCCGAGCGCGAGCGTGAACAGCCCCGCATAGAGGACCGCAAGCCGGGTGCGGATGCGCGCGAACATCGGCGGTTCAGTAGGCGTTGCCGGGCCGCGGCGGCGGCCGGAGGTTGACCGGCACGGGGCGCGTCACAATGCCGTGATCGGGCACCGCAAGGCTGAGCTCGAGCTGGTTGGCCGGCGCGCGCAGATAGGGATGCCAGACCCGGACCAGCAGCTGGCCGCCCGGGATCGCGGTGAAATGCGCCTGGCCCGCGCCGTCGGTACGCGCCGCGAAGGCGGTGTCGACGACGTCGATGAAGGCGATCATGTTGTCGTGGATGTTGCAGCCGAGCGGGACGATGCCGGGCCGGTCGAAATGGACGCTGCGCGCCTGCTCCCGGGCATAGAGCCTGAGCTCGAAGCGGCGCACCGGGGAGAAGGAGTAGACGTGGTGGCGGACATTGTCGAAATTGGGGAAGGACACGTCCGCACCGACCGGCACGACCAGCACGAAAGGCGAGAATTGCAGGTCGCGCTGGGCGATCTGGTAGCTGCCGCCCGCCGGGCCGAGCGGCGAAGGCCGCCCGCCCGGGTAAAGCGTTACCACCGCATTGGGCACGGGCGCGCCGTTCGGGCCGCGCACCTGCACGACGAGGTCGCCCGCCCACGCGGGCGCAGCCGCCAGCAGGAGGGCGAGCAGGGTCGCAACGAGCGCGCGCATGCGGGAGTCCGTACGCGGAGAAGGTGAAGATCGGGTAAGCGGTTGAGCTCCTGAACAATATCCCTCGCCCCTTGTGGGAGAGGGATTACGCAGTCTTAGCGAGCGCAAGCGAGCTTAGACGGAGTTGGGTGAGGGGTGGCGCTGCGAAGCAGCGCGCGAGGCTTCGCCTCGCACCCCTCACCCCAACCCGGCATCGGGTGAACATCGCCCCCGCGATGTTCAGGTTGTGCCGGGGGGGCACAACCGGCCCGATGCCCCCACAAGGGGAGAGGGGCAAGATGGTCAAAGCGAAAGCCGCATCGAGGCCTGCACCACATTCTGGTCCTGCTGCGCCGGGAGGCCCAGGCGGAGCCGCGACAAGCGGTCGCTTTCGACATGCAGCCATTCGAGGATCAGCTGGGTCTGGCTTGTGAGATGCCAGCCGGCGGCGCCGGTCAGCGCCCAGCCGGTCTCGTCGTCGTCCGGATGGACATATTCGCCGCGCTGGCGCGTATCGAACAGGTCGAGCCGGCCGGAGAGCGCGAGCCGCCCGACCTCCTGGGTGAGGCGGAGATAGGCGGCGCGGAAGCGCGTATCGACCCAATATTCGTCCTCTTCGTCCGCGTCCTGGCCCATGCGCGTGGTGCCGGTCAGCGCCTGGGCGAGCAGGCGGGTATGCGGGCCGAAGTCGACCCGCGCACCGACATTGAGGAAGCGGGTGCGCCAGCCCCATTGCAGATGGCTGGTGAAGGCGGTCGGCTCGCCGCGATTGTCGTAGTAGAAAGCCGACAGGGTGACCGGCGCGATCAGCTGATATTCGAGCCGCGCATAATAGCCGACGCGGTGATCCACCTCGAGCGTCGGCGTCGACCATTGCGGCTGGAGCCCGGCGATGTCGGCGCCGAGCGGCGGCAGGGCCTGGCGGCTGAAGGCGCCGCTCTGCTGATCGTGCAACGCCCAGCCGCGGAAGGCGAGCAGGGTGCCGGCGGTGTCGTTGAAGCCGAACAGACCGAGCGTCGCCGAGAGCCGGCCGCCGGCCAGCTGGCGGCTCGCCGTCCCCTCGATGCCGATCACCTTCACCTCCTCGCCGACCCAGGCGTTGATCGCCGAGGGGGTGATCATGTCGGACACCTGCCAGGCCGGCCCGGAATGTTCGAGGGAGATTTCCGGCCAGTAGAGGCCGGCGCGGACCGAGAAGCGGGTCGCGCCGCGCGGCACCGGCCGCCAGGTGGCGAAGGCCTGGATCAGGTCGACCGGCTGGTCCTGCCGATCCTGGTAGGCCGCGGCGACGGTGCCCGACAGGCCCCAGGCGAGCGGCCCGTGCCAGACCAGCTCGCCGGCGGCGGGGACCGCATGAACGTCCACATCCTCGCCGCCGCCGCCGAAGCGCGACTTGCCGAAAGCGCCGTCGGTGAAGGAGCGCTCGCCGTCGGTCAGCACGACCCGGAAATCGATCACTGCGCTCAGATTGGCGGGAAGCGCCAGCCGGGGCGGATCGGCAAAGGCAGGCGCGCTCCAGGCGAGCGCCGTCACGGCCGCGGCGAAGGCGGCCACCAGCCTCAAAGGACCGCGGCCGATATCCATGCAGGCGGTATGGCGCCGATATGGTTAAGATGGGGTTTGCGGGAGGTGCGCGCTCAACCGCAAAATTCCTCCCCCTCAGGGGGAGGGGGACCGCCGCCGAAGGCGGTGGTGGAGGGGTGTCAGCGGT
>JAFAZM010000148.1 GCA_019239785.1 Sphingomonadaceae bacterium | reverse complement strand
AGCGACGGTCGCCTTCATCGCCGAGACCTACGAGACCCAGCTGGGCGCGACCGGCAAGCTGAAGCAGCTGATCCTGCGCAACTATCATGACGTGGATTATGACGCCGCCCGGACGCTCGCCAGCGCGATTGCCGCCAGCGTCGCCGGCGCACGCGGGCCGGCGGTGCGCGCGCGCACGGCCGAGCTGGCGGCGGGCCTCGTCGCGCTCTGGGCGGTCGCGAAGGCCCTGGTGCTGCGCGACGCCGCTTTGCTCGGCCGGCCCGCCGTCCAGGCGATGATGGCGGCGATCTTCCTCGCCGCGCTGAGCGGGCCCTCGTCGATCGACCTGCGGGATTTCGCCGGTTTGGTCTGAGCACCGTGCATTAAATGCGAATCGGATCGCTCATCCTGAGTAGGGCCTGAGCTTGGCGAAGGCCCGTATCGAAGGACGCCTCTGAGTCAGTGCGTCCTTCGATACGCCGGTTCGACAGGCTCACCGGCTACTCAGGATGAGCGGGTCAGGAAAAATGCACGATGCTCTAGGCTTCAGCCGGGCAGGTCCGCCATCCGCCAGAGCCCGAGCGACTTGTCGGCATAGGCGCCGCCCTGCTCGGTGCAGCGCTCGCCGATCAGGCGGAGCGGGGCGGGGAATGCGAAGGGCGGCAGCATCAGGTTGAGCGGCCGCCAGCCGCCGATCGCGCAGTCCGGATTGTGGTGGCGGTCGGGGAAGGTGGTGGCGAGCAGCCATTGCGCGCCGGTCCGCCGCACATTGCCGAGCGCGCGCAGGGCGGTCGCGAAGTCGTAATGGACCAGCACGTCGCGCATCAGCACCAGGTCCGCCGCCGGCAGATCGTCCGCGGCGAGATCGGCGCACAGGAAGCGGCGGCCGGGCAGCCGAAGCGCCTCGTTCCGCGCGACCAGGTCCGGGACGATGTCGACGCCGACATACAGCCCCACCGGCAATGCGGTCCCCCGCAGCCAGTGATGATCGCCGCAGCCGGCGTCGAGCAGGGTGCCGATGCCGAGCGGCTGCAGCAGGCCGGGCAGCGCCTCGCGCAGCGCCTCGGTCCGGGCGAGCGAGGAGCCGGGCCCGGAGAGCGACTCGTCGCCGCGCGCGATCGCCGCCGCATGGAAGCCGCCGAACACGTCCGCCGCCGTCCGGCCGGGCCCGGCTTCGGGCAGCGCCGGGTCCGGCTCCGGCGGCCGGCCGAGGCTCCGCGCCAGCACGAAGTTGAAGAAGCTGCCGGGCGCGAGCAGGTCGGCGCCGCGATTCGCCTTCAGATGGGCGGCGACCTGGGTGTTGGACAGCATGTAGGTGAGCGCGTCGGGCGCGAAGCCCTGCGCATGCTCCTCGTCGCTGCCCGTGCGGAAGAAGAGCTCGGGCCGGCTCCAGCAGATCGGCTGGATCGCCGCGCAGGGCAGTTCGTGGAAGGCGCCGCGCCGGTGGCGGAGCAGCCGCGTCAGCGGCTCGCCGCCGAGCGAGATCCAGGACAATGGCTTGCGGGCCCGCAGCCGCTCGGCGAGGCTCTGGTAGAACAAGGCGGCGGTCGGGTTGCCCGGCGCCGCGGCGAGGAAGCCGTTGGGATAATAGCCCTGACGGTCGCGATGGGCGACGAAGCCGTGCGTCGCCAGCGCGGCGCGGACCCGATCCAGCGGGCGCATCAGGATGCAGTCGCTGTCCAGCCAGATGCCGCCGTGCCGCGCGAGCAGCCAGGCCCGCGCATAATCGGCGCGGTGGGCGGGCTGCAGCGGCTCGAGGTCGATGTCGCGGTCGTCGGTGCGCAGCGCCTCGAACGCGTCGCGGTCGAGCAGGCGGACGTCGCCGCCATGCCGCATGATCGTCTCGCGGCAGCGCAGGATCCATTCCGGGCAGGGCCCCTCCCAATAGAGGAACAGTGGAACGTGCAGCGGCGCCGTTCGCGCGGGCGCGGCCGTCCCGGCGCCGGGAAAGCGCGCCAGCCAGGCCTCGCGCGTCGTGATCCGCCCAAGCTCCGCGAGCAGGGCGACATTGGCCTGGTAATGCGGGTTGGCGCGGTGCGGCGCGGCGCCGTTCAGGCCGCCCGATTCGGGGTGGTGGAGATGGAAGGCGATCTGCTCCGGGCTGGCGCTGATCCCGGTCCGGCCGAGCAGGCAGGCCTTGTGCCACCAGCCATTGTCCTCGCCGCCCCAGCCGCGGAAGCGTTCGTCCAGCCCGCCGTGGCGGGCCAGGAAGTCGCGCCGGACGAGGCCCATGCCCCCCGACACCTGGCTGCCCGAGCGCAGGATGCGCAGCGGCCGCGCCGCCGCCGGATCGCCGCCGCCCGCGAGCAGCGCCGCGGTGTCGGCCTCGCCGAGATAGTGGATCGCATGATAGGGGATCAGGAAGTCGAGCCCGCCGGCTTCGAGCTCGGCGATGGCGCGGGCGTGGAAGCCCGGCGCGGCGATCAGGTCGTTGTCGTGCCACAGCACCAGATCGGCGCGCGCGTCGGCCGAGCCGAGGTTGAGCGCGCGCGCCCGCTCGAACGGCCCGTCATGGGGGGCGAAGAGGTGGCGGGCGCCGGCCGCGGCGGCGGCCTCGGCCGCATGCGCCGTCTCGCCGAGCTCGGCGACGATCAGCTCCGCCTGCGGCAGCGTCCGGCGCAGGGCGGCCAAAGTGTGCGCCAGCAATGGCAGCCGCTCGGCCCCGCCATGGGGGACGACGATGCTGAGCGCGTCCAACCCCGCAGCCGGGATCGCCTCCGGCGCCGCCGCCGGCGACCTGGCGAAGCCGGCGACCAGCGCCCGCACCGGCGCGGGGTCGCGCGGGCGGTAGGCCCCGGTCCGCACATATTTCGGGCTGGTATTGCCGTCGTGGACCCGGCCGACGAAGAGGTCCGGCGCGTCCATCGTCTCGATGCGGGCGCCGGCGGCGGCGAACACCCAGCTGGTATCCTCGCCGCAGCCGAGCGCCGGGAAAGGATGCGCTTCCCAATAGGCGCGGCGGTAGGCGAGGCTGCCGCCGCAGACCCAGCGCGCCTTGCCGGCATACACATAGTCCCAGGCCTCGGCGCCGTCGTCGGAGAGGAAGATGACGCGGTCGAGCCCGCACAGGTCGGCGCCGCTCGCCTCCAGCGCCGCGCGCTGGCGGGCGATGCGGTCGGGGGCGTGCCAGTCGTCGTCGTCCCAATGCAGGATGATGTCGCCGCGCGCGAGCGCGCAGAGCCGATTGCGCTTCTCGCCGAGCACGCGCCTCGCGGTCTCGCGCAAATAGCGAATGCGCGGGTCGGCGGGGACCAGGTCGGCGACCGGATCCCCGCCGTCGTCGAGGATCAGCAGCTCGGCCTCGTCGCCGGCCTGGGCGAGGAAGGCGGCGATCGCCTGCGGCACGAACCGGCGCCGGTCCGCGGTCGGCATGATCGCGGAGACGCGGACCGTCACGCCGGCCACCGCCCACGCCGCCGGCGCACACCCGCGCCGCGCCGGTCGCGCGCCCCTCGCCCTGCCGCCGGCGAGCTCATCCCTCCTGCTACCAGATCTGCTCGACCGGCTCGGGCGCGTTCTTGTCGTTCATGAAGCGCATGATGTCGCCCTGGAAGCTGAAGCCCGGCACCTGGATCTTCCCGTAGATCGCGTTGGAATAGCTGCCGCCCCCCTTCAGCTCGATCTTGAGCTTTCCGGTCCGCACCGACGGATCGTTGGGCCGCGGCGGGAAAGTCAGGTCGAGCTCGATCGGCAGGTCGTAATTGTGGCCGTAGAAATCGATCTCGTTGTTCCGGATCTTGCACAGCACCTGGGTGAACTGCCCGGCATCGTCGTAGATGAGGTAGAAGGTGAAGGTCCACACGGGGTCGGTGCTGGCGCGCCAGACATAGGTGTCGGTCGAGCCCGGCACCGTCGCCGCCGGCGGCACCGGCACCGGCGCGAAGATCCAGATCGATCCGGCCCCGTCCGGGTAGAGCTCGTCGATCTGGATCGTCCGCGGCGGCGAAACCGGCACGGTGACTTCGGTGACGTTCACCGGCACGTTGGCGCTGCGCGGCAATTGCTGCGGCTGCTGCGGCGGCGCCAGCACCTTCACCAGCTTCGCATGCGCATAATTGTCGCGCCAGCCGTCGACGTTGAAGACGTAGCCGCCGGTCTCGGCGATGATCCCCGCTTCCTCGATGTCCGCGCCGCACGAGGGGACGAGCTGGATCTGGACCTCCGATTCGCCGGGCATCTGCGGCGAATTCTGCAGCCGGCCCATCAGATGGTCGCGGCAGATCTCGGTCGCCCAGGTGAGGCCGACCAGATCGTAGATGCCGGCGCCGTCATAGGACGCCTGCTGCCGTTCCTTGCCCGGCTGCGGCTGCGCGCCCTGCTGATATTCGACCTCGCCGACCAGCAGCCCGCCCGGGCTCGCATTCTGGGCGATGAAGTCGACGCCGGACTTCAGCTCCTTCACGATCGCGCGCGCGCCGGCCGGACCCTGCGCCGCGACGCCGCCCTCCTGGACCAGGGCGAAGTTGCAGATCTGCACGTTCCTGCTGGGATCCTCCAGCACCCAGCGGCCGACGATCGTGCCGAACTCGAACACCCAATCCGCCCATTCGGCGCCGGCGGCGAGCTCCTGCAGCCCGGCGATGGCGAGCTGCACGTCGCCCATGTCGTAGGCGCCGGGATCGGGGCCGCGGAAGAAGAATTCGGGGATCATGAACACGTAGAGCGTCCGCAGCGGCGGCGAGCCTAGGGGCGGCAGCGCATTGCGCGCCGTCTCCATCGCCGCCTGGACCAGCTCGCAGCGCGCGGCGATGTCGACCGACGGCGGCTCGACCCCCAGATAGGTGGAGCTTCCGTTCGGATTCTCCTTCGGCGTGGTGTCGAGCACATAGCCGATGAAGACGATCTGGTCGTAGGGCACGGTCAATCTCCTTCGTTCCGGGGATAGAGCGGGGCGGTGGGCCGCAATGCGGCGGTGAACTTGATGATCCAGCCGACGTAGACATTGATCGGCCGCGTCTCGTTCTGGCTGACCTGGGTGGTGAAGGCGGAGCCGTCGTCGGCGACGGGCACGCCGGTCTGGTTCTGCGTCGTGCTGGGCACGCCCGAATCCGAGCCCTCCGGGGCGGTGCCCGCCGGGATCGACTGCGGAAAGTCATGCTTGTGGCTCAGCAGCGCGGACGGCTGGGTCGAGCCGATGTCGGCGGCGCTGCCGCCGGGCGGCGCCGTCCGCGAGGCCGCGTCCGGATCGTTGCCGGCGCCCCAGTCCGCGCCGCGCAGGAAATAGCCGCGATAATCGGGCAAGGCGAAGCTGGCGCCGCTGCCGCCATAGACGTAGCCCAGGGCCGCGAACAATTCGGGATAGTCGGCGGTCTGCAAGGTCCGGCCGTCGCAGGCCATCCAGCCCCAGGCCTCGATCGGCGCCGTCGTCGCCGGCGGCGAGCCGGTCGTCCCGGGGATGTCGTCGGGCGGCGTCGCATTGTTGGGCACCGGCGTGCCCAATTGCCCGGCGAAGGCGACGACCGAACCTACGGGCACAGTGCCGAAGCCCTGCGGGCCGAACCAGGGCGCGGGTTGCAGCGGATCGTTCATGAAGCGTCTCCCATTGTTGCGGCGGCGAGCGTGCGCCCGCCCGCCGGCAGGTCGCTGTCGTCGATGATCTGCATAGCGGTCGGGACCACGACCTCCCAGGGACAGCCCACCCTTCGCTCGCGCTCGGGGCGGCGGGCGGCGCGCTTGAGGTCGTCGACGATGGGCACGTCGGCGCTGTTCACGGCGACCAGCCGGTCCGGCCCGTCCCAGATCATCCCCGAAGCGAAGAAATAGAGGAAGGCGAGGACATGCTCGGGCCGAACCGGCACCAGCACCCGCGCCCGGTCGGCGTGGAGGAAGCGCCCGAACGGCGCATCGCCGCCGCCCTCCTCACCGCCGCCGCCGTCGTCCCACGGTCCGTCATGCTGGAGGGTCCAGCTCATCTCCGGCCATTCCAGCGCCTCGTCGAGAAATTGCAGGAAGCGGGGCCGGTCGACCGCGTCGACAGGCGGGGACAGAGGCGGCGCGTCGCTGCCGGTCAGCTGCGCCGCCTGCTCGAGCAGCAGCTCGGTGCAGCCGTGCCTGAGCGCGCGCCGGGCGAGATCGCGGCAGGCGAGCGGCGAGCGCGGCACGATCGGGAGCGCCCCGTCCGCCAGCGCGGTGCGGCGCCGCTCGAGGCTCGCCTCGTAGGCGGTGACGATCGCGCCGTAGATCCGGATCTGCCATTCATCCATGCAGCGCGGGCTCGGCGCGCATTCGATCTCGACATTGACCAGTGCCTCCGAGCCTCCGGGCGGCGACAGGCCCGCCTCCGGCGCGGCGGCCGAGACCGGGATCGCGCTCGCCTCGCCGCGCGAGGTCAGGGGCGTCGGGCTGCCGTCGGCGGCGACGAGCTGGTAGCCGACCAGGATCGCCGGCGCCGCCGCAGCCCCGGACGCCGGGACGCAGCCGGCCGCCGCGGCGCAGGCGCAATAGCCGGGCGGGAGCGCGACCTGGATCTCGTCGCCGGCCCTGAGGCTCGCGGCGGCGAATTTCGGCCCCGGCGGCGGCACGATGTCGGTGACGCCATAGGCGGCGCAGAGCCGGGCGTAATTGCGCGGATTCACGTCCTCGAACGAGCGCAGCCCGGCTTCGGCAGGCGGCGGCGGCAGGTGGCGGGACCGGCCCTCGCGCAAGGGCCGGTCCCGGAGCTCGGCCGCCGGTCGCAGCAGCACGAACTCCATCAGCAGGCGGTTGCCGTAATTGACGACGCACGCCTCGTAGATCTTGTTCACCCAGCGATAGATTGCGCAGAGATTGCCGCCGCCCGCGGCATTGTCGATCACGCTGACCACCGCCTCCTCGGCGTGAGAGAGGCTGCTGCTCGCGCGGACGGTGCCGACCTTGCGGGAGATGCGGTTGATCGCCTTGCCGAGGATCTCGCGGGCGAAGCGGGTCGCGTCGTCGCTGCCCGGGAGGCCCGCGGTGGTGATCCGGCTGAGCGTGCCGCTGACCGTCCCCTGGGTCGGCGGCCCGTAGCTGGTCGTGAAATTGTCGTAGCTGTCGGCCAGCGTCTGGCCGGCCACCGTCCGGCTGGCTTCCTCGAGCAGGGAGAGCCGCGCATCCGCATCCTCGCTCTCGATCAGCTGCAGCTCCTCGCCGCTCTTCTGCTCGACGTCGAGGCGCTGCCGCCCCTGCCGGGTCGACACTTCCCGGCGCTCGCCGCGCATCACATTCTCGATCCGCGCGATCTCGCCGGCGGCGTAGCGGAGCAGCCGCTGGCGGACCATCTGCAGGTCGCCGACCGCATAGGGCTCGACCCAGCCGCGTGCGGGCGGCAGCGGCGGCGGCAGCGGCGCGCCGGCCGGGAGCGGGAAGATTCCGGCGGGCAGGACCAGGGAGGCGTGGGCGACCGCGCCCTGCTGCTCGGGATCGAGGCTGCCGAGGCGCAGGCGCCCGTCCGCCTCCACGACCAGCGCCTTTGCGGCGGCATTGGCCAGCCACAGGGTTAGGCCGAGATCGGCGAGCAGCGCCTGGTTGTAGCCGAGCAGGACGGCGAGCGCGAAATAGCTCTGCCACACCCGCTCCAGGCTCGCCTCGTAATCGGCGCTGAGCAGGTAGAGGCCGGTCTCCCCGTAAAGGCGGAGCAGGGTTTCCAGGTCGCGGCAGAGCTGCTCCGCCCATTCGGGGCGCCACGGCTCCGGCTGCTGCAGCCCGAGCGCGAGCGCCGCAAAGCCGCCGACCGGCCCCTGCAGGCTCGCGCGGCTGAAAACATATTGCCCCTGCCAGGGCGGCTCCCCGTCGATGAAGGCAAGCGCCAGGGATTCCATCGCCGCCCGCCCCTGCGGCGCCAGGCTGCCAAGCTCGGCAATGAAGCTGTCGGCGGGCGGGCTGGGCCAGGGATAGGCGAAGAAGCCGTAGTCCAGTTCCTCGTCCGCGGGCTTCGGCCATTGCCGGACGTAGAGATAGGGGAAGAGCTCGTCGTGCGGCGTGACGATCGGCGGGTCGTCCTCGCCGTCATCGTCCGGCGGCGGCGGGCAGGGCGGCGGCGGCACCGGCGGGATCGGCGGACCCGGCGCCGCGCGCAGGAAGATCAGCCCCTCGAAATGCTGGACCGGCGGCTGGCCGCGCCAATCGTAGCTGAGGTCCGCGAAGACGCCGAGCTCGGGGGCGCGGCGGTCGCCCTGGTGGATCACCTCCATCTTGCCCCGCAGCTCGTAGCCGGAGCCGAAATGCAGGCAGACCGGGGTGGGGCGGGCGGCGTTCAGGATGACGACGCGCTTCTCGACCGGCGGCCAGCGGCAGGTCACCGTCACCCGATGCCCCTCCGGCGCCTCGCCGGGCGCCATGGCGAAGACGAACTCGAAGATCGTGTCGATCTCGGGAAGCGCCCAGCTGTGCTCGATGATCGTGCTCATCACGCTCTTTCGGCGTTGTCGCGCGGGGATCTGGCGGGCCTGCTCCGCGCCCTCTTCGCGGAGCAGGCGTCGCGCCGGCGGGCCGGTCGGTCAGGCCCAGACGATGTTCTGCAGCGTGAAGGCGAAGGGCTGCGAGGTCCGGCCGGGGCCGCCGCCGGTCATCACGATGTCGGCGCTGTAGAGGCCGAGCAGCGACAATTCGGTGTCGACCTGGTCGACGATCGCCGAGTTCATCACCTGGCCCTGCGTCACCTGCGAGACCGCGCCGATCCAGATCGTCGGCAGGAACTGGAACGCCGCCATCTGGCTGGGGGCGACGTTCGTCTTGACCGCGAGCAGGGTGTTGTCCTTGTAGATGTTGGCGTTGATCGCGCCCTGCGACAGATTGTTGTTGACCTGCACCTCGGTCGGATAATTGGCCTTGCCCGACTTGGTCAGCATATCGCCCGAATTGGTCAGGCTGACCTGGAAGGCGTCGCCCGGCTG
Source organism: Sphingomonadaceae bacterium (assembly GCA_019239785.1). Classification (GTDB taxonomy): domain Bacteria; phylum Pseudomonadota; class Alphaproteobacteria; order Sphingomonadales; family Sphingomonadaceae; genus Allosphingosinicella. Next base: position 5,800 of record JAFAZM010000148.1, on the reverse strand, counting down.
GGCGTCCAGCTTCGGCGTGTAATTGCCGTAGCTGTCGCTGGCGCTGACCTGCATCGTCATCGGATAGGCGAACGGATGATTGTCGCCGAACCCGCAATATTGGATGACCTTCCAGGCCACGGCGATCTCCTCGTAGCCGGTGGCGACGTTCTTCTGGAAGATGACGATCTGCGAATTGTTCGCGTCGGCGGACTGGTTGATGAAGTTGAGTTGGATGTCCATCATCTATTCCTTTGCTCACTTGCTCGAATGCAGCACGCCGTGCTGCGAGGTTGCCGGCGGAATCCTTCCCCCCATCGTCAGGCCTCCCCGGGCGGCAGCCGTCCGGGGCGGCGGGGCGGTCGTGCCGCCGCCGGTCAACTTGCGTCGACGCAGAGTTGCGTCGTCGGAGACGATCGGAGCGAAACCGTGATGGGCCGCGGTCTGGCGGCCCGAACCCGCAGGGGACCCGACGAAACGCCGCATTCCCCCCAAGCAATCTACGAAATCACTCCAACCCCTCCCTCATTCGTAAAATCGTGAGGTGAGGCAGACATCCGGATGAACAACCCACCTAAATCGAATCGCGATCAGGATGGATACATTGCTATGACTGCGGCAGACCAGTCACAATCCGGAGATATTTTTAAAGTTTCAGTTTTTGTCTTGGCCGGGCGGGGCTACTAGGCACGAACTTGCGATCTGCTGTTAAGAGTCAGCTGCTCTGCCAACTGAGCTATGCGTCCATCCCGCTGCGCAGGCGAGCCATCTAGAGCACCGTGCGTTAAATGCCGCGCCGGATTGGAACCGCTTCGCCGGCGCCGCCGCGCTGCTCGGCCGCGCGCGCGGGAATTCCGGGGCGATCAGGGGAAGGCCTGTCCCGGCGAGAGGATCAGCCGCGGCCAGATTCGCGTTCCGGCGTGGGAGCGCGAGGCGCCGGGCCGGGCGCCCTGGTCGCTTTCGGCCGCGGGGCCGGCGCCGCGCCCGGCATCGCCGCGTCTGAGCGCCGCCGGGATGCGTGGATCGGACTCCCGCTCCTCGGCAACCGGCTGCGGCGCCGGCGGGCCGTAGACGCGGAGCGGCTCGGCCGGCGCAATCGGCGCGCTCGGCGGGGCGACGCTCGCAATGGGGGCGGGCATCCCGCTCCGGGCCTCCGGCTGGATCGTCTGTGCCTCCGTCGCCGCGGCGCGTTCGCCCCCTTGCGCCGGCGCGTGCGCGGTGAAGCCGTCGCCGGCGTCCCGGGCCCGCCGTTCCGCGGGGGCTGGAGCCGCGCTCCGCTCCGCCAGCCGCGCCGCGCGCGTGGCGGCGGGCGCGGTCGGCGCCGGCCCAGGCGGGGCGGCCGGAAATGCGGCCTCGCCTCCGATTGGCTCGGGCAGCGCGGGCATCCGGCTCACCGGCACGGCGGCCGCCGCCGCCAGCAAGGTGGCGGCTGCGATCCCGCCGGCGCCGGCGAGGAAGGCGGGGCCGGGCGGCTCGCGGTGCGCCGCGCCGGTGATCGCCAGCACGCGGCGCTCCAGCTGGCACATTCCGGCCATCGCCGCCGCTTGGCGGGGCCAGGCCGCCCCGTCGGCGCGGCGGGCAAGTTCGAGCAGGCCGCGTGCATAGCTCCGCGCCGCTGCGCCGGCCTTCAGCACGCGGTCGTCGGCGGCATGCTCCTGCTCGAGGCGGAGCTGCCGCGTGGCGAGCCAGACGCCGGGATGGAACCAATAGAGCGCGCAGGCCAAGGCCGCGGCCGATCGCGCGAGGCTGTCGCGGCGGGCGACATGGGCGAGCTCGTGGAGCAGGACGAGGCGCCGCCGCTCGGCGGACCAGGCATCGGCTTCGGCCGGCAGCAGGATCCGCGGCATCAGCGTGCCCCAGGTCATCGGCATGGCCGGCCCGCGCGCGATCCGCAGCGCGACCGGGCGGTAGACGCCGAGCTCGCGCCGCATGCGGCCGAGCAGCTCGGGCCAGCCCGCCGCCGCGGCCGGCTCGGCCTGGCGCCACAGAAGCGAAAGCAGATGCCGGCCGCGAAGGAAGCGCAGCAGCAGTGCCGCCACTCCAGCCAGATAGCAGGCGAGCAGCGCGTCGCTCCAGGCGAACGCGGCCTCCGGCCCGGGCGCCGCCGCGCCGGCCGGCAGCCCAAAGGCGGCCGTCGCCGCCGGCGCGGCCTCGGGGTGCAGGATCGGCAGCTCCAGCGGCGGCGCGAGCCACCGGATTGTGGGCAAAGCCAGCAGCGCCGCGATTCCGAGCAGCCAGGCCAGATGGCGCGCGGCTGCCGAGGCGCCCGCCTTGCGCAGCATCCAGGCCGCCGCCCAGGCAGCGCCGATCAGCGAGGTGGCGCGCAGCGCGAGCTCCAGGGCGGCGAGCGGTGCCGCGCTCATCCCTCCTCCTCGCGCGGGGCTTCCTCGAGCAGCCGCGCGATGCGCTCATATTCCTCGCGCTTCAGCGGCCGGGATTCGAGCAGGGTCGCGACCGCGCTCGGCAGCGAGCCGTCGAAGAAGGTCCTGACCACGTGCGACAGCGCGGAGGCGCGCACATCCTTGGTGGGCGAGGTCGGCAGGTAGACGTAGCGCAGCCCGTCCTGCTCGTGGCGCAGATAGCCCTTGCCCTCGAGATGCCGCAGCATGCCGCGCACGCTCGAATAGGTCGGGTTGTCGGGGAGGTCGGCCAGGACCTCTGCCGCGGTGGCGCGGCCGCGCCGGTAGATGATCTCGATGATCTGGCGCTCGCGCCTGCCGAGCTCGCCCGTCACGTCGCCGGTCACGGCAATCTCCTCGCCGCAAATCCTATGCAAACGCATTAGCATGTGTCAACAGCTTTGCACTCGGGAGACGGCGATGGGAGAGGCGAGGGGAGCGATCTCCCTGCGCGCGTCCCGAGCAGCCGTCGAGCTGGCGAAGCGGCGCGGCGAGGATCAGAACCGGAAGCCGATCGAGCCGACATATTGCGCCCGATCGAGGTCGAAGGGGTCGGCATAATTGCTGTATCGATATTCGGCGCCGAGGAAGGCGCGGCGTCCCACCGAGAATTGGGCGCCACCGCTCAGTCGATAGCCGTTGGCCGTCCTCCTCTCGGCGCCGACCGGGCCGAGCAGATTGCTCGGGTCGAGCAGGAAGTAATTGCCGAAGTGGGAGCGGCTGTAGCCGGCGGCGGCGAACAGGCGCAGGCGGCGCGAGATTGCGGGAACGAGGAAGGTCGCCCGGCCGCCGACATAGATTTCCGGGCCGTAATGAATGACGAGCGGACTGCCGGCGAACCGCTGCCGGCTCGTGATGTCGTTATATTCCCCGTCGATCCCGATCAGCACGTTGGGGGCGGCACTGAAATCGTAGCCGGCTCGCGCCCCCAGCAGCGCACCATGCTGGAAACCGTCCGTGTCGTAACCCGCGAGCGCCTCGACGCGCAGGCCCTGTCCGTTCGCGGCGCAGAGCGGGGCCGTCAGCGCGCCGATCCAGATGAGCCATGCTGCCTTCATACCGTCTCTCCCGTTCGCCGAGTTGCCCGGACGCGGGCGCCTCGCGGTCCGGCAGCTATATGCAAATGCATTTGCACATGTCAATGCATTAGCATCTGCCGGGCGCGGGCAGGCCCGCATCGCACGCCGGGTTGCTTTCGCCGCAGCCCCCGCATAACCTTCGATAAATCCTTGGGAGTGCACGACATGAACGTCCGTCTGTTCCTCACCGCAGCCGTCCTCGCCGCCGCCCCCATCGTCCTGCCCGTCGCCGCCAATGCGCAGAGCAGCGCCGCGACACGGAGTTCCACCGAGGACATCAACAGCCGCCGCATCTGCCGGGTCACGCCGACGATCGGCAGCCGCCTCGGCGGCACGCGCACCTGCCGCACCAAGGCCGAATGGGACGCCGCCGACCGCGAGAACCGCGATGCGGTCAACCGCTACCAGCGCACCACCTCCGCCTGCATGATGGGCCCCAATGATCCGACGACGCCCGGCGGCCCCCACTTGGTCTGCAGCAACTGAGAGTCTTCCTTCCCCACTTGTGGGGGAGGGCAGGGTGGGGGGTGCGCGGCAAGGCCACGCGCGGGCCGCAGGCACGCCTCAATCCCTCGCCACGATTGCCATTCCGCGCCCCACGGCATAACCTGATTGCGGTAATCGGGAGAGCCGACATGAATCTTCGCCTGATCCTGACCGCAGCCCTGCTCGGCGCTGCCTCCTTCCCCGCCGTCGCCCAGACCGGATCGCCGGGCCCCACCGGCGACTCGGCCGCCGACGCCAGCCGCCGTATCTGCCGGGTCACGCCGAGGGTCGGCTCCCGCCTCGGCGGGACGCGGACCTGCCGTACCAAGGCGGAATGGGATGCCGCCGACCGCGAGAATCGCGAGGCGGTCAACCGCTATCAGCGCACCACCTCCTTCTGCATGATGGGCCCGAACGATCCGAGCATGGCCGGCGGACCCCACCTGGTCTGCAGCGCCGACGGCCCCTGAAGCGCGACCCAATTTCCCTCCCCCCTTGTGGGGGAGGGCAGGGTGGGGGTGCGCGGCGCAGCCGCGCGTGGGCCGCAGGCCCGCTCCATAGCGCCCCCGAATTTTCTACTTCTCTCTACTTTAGAAAAATAGACGCGCGCTCTGCGCGCCGTTCAGGAACGCCCCGTCACCCCTTCCGCACATCCCTTTTGTTCTGCCGCTCGATCGCCATCAGCAGCCCCAGGCAGATCATCACCGTCATGATCGCCGAGCCGCCATAGGAGAAGAGCGGCAGCGGGATGCCCACCACCGGCGCAAGGCCCATCACCATCATCAGGTTGATCGCGAAATAGAAGAAGATCGTAGTGGTGAGCCCGGCCGCGGCGAGGCGGCTGAAGCGGTCCTCGCTCTCGTTCGCGACCTTCATCCCCCAGCGCAGCACCAGGCTGAACGCGACGATCAGGAACAGGCCGCCGACCAGCCCCCATTCCTCGGCCATGGTCGCGAAGATGAAGTCAGTATGCTTCTCGGGCAGGAACTCGTTGTGGCTCTGCGTGCCCTGCAGATAGCCGACCCCGGTCAGCCCGCCCGAGCCGATCGCGATCTTCGACTGGGTGATGTGATAGCCGGTATGGAGCGGGTCCGATTCAGGATCGAGGAAGATCAGCACGCGCTGGCGCTGGTAGTCGTGGAGGAAGCTGAACGCGACCGGCCCGGCGATCCCCATCGCCAGCGCGCCGCCGGCGAACAGCCGCAGCGGCACCCCGGCCAGGAACATCACGGTGACGCCGCCGAGCACGACCATCATCGCGGTGCCGAGGTCGGGCTGGACGAGGATGAACATCGCCGGGATGCCGATCAGCACCGCCGCCGGCCAGATCGCGCTCCAGCCGCGTATCTCCCGCGCCGGCAGCAGCGAATAGAAATGGGCGCAGGCGAGCACGATCACCGGCTTCATCAGCTCGGAGGGCTGCAGGTTCAGCGGCCCGAGGTTGATCCAGCGCCTCGCCCCGCCGCCGACGAAGCCCAATGCCTCGACCGCGACCAGCAGCACCAGCACGATCACATAGGCCGGGAAGGCCGCCTGTTTGATCTGCTCGGGCTTCAGCCGCGCCATCGCGATCGCAGCGCCCAGGAACACCACGAACCGCGCGCCCTGCGGCAACGCCCAGCGCAGCCCACCGCCGGCGGCCGAATAGAGCACGACGCAGCTGAACGTCGCGATCAGGCAGACCGGCACGATCATCCGCCACGGCAATTCCTTCACCGGCTTCGGCATGAAGGCGAGGTTCATTTAAATCCTCCCCGGAACGGGGAGGGGGACCGCGCGGCGCAGCAGCGTGGTGGTGGGGTCGCGAGCGCAGCGAGCATGGCGGGGCTCGGCCCCTCCACCAGCCTTCGGCTGGTC
>JAFAZM010000117.1 GCA_019239785.1 Sphingomonadaceae bacterium | reverse complement strand
AGCGGAAATGCGGCGAGGAAGAGGAAGGAAGCGGCAGCGCGGCGCAACGGCTTGAACATGGCGCTGCTTAAGGAGCGGGTTTCGCAGAGGCAAGCGATTCGGGTGCGCTACTTCCTCGCCTTGGCCAGCAGCGCCTGCGCCTGCCGGATGTGCATCCCCTCGATCATCCGGCCTTCGTGGCGCTCGGCGCCGCCGGACGCGGCTTCGATCAGGCGGCGGGCGGCGTCGATCTCGTCCTCGCCGGGGCTGAAGATGCGGTTGATCGTCTCGAGCTGGCTGGGGTGGATCGCCGACTTGCCGTCGAAGCCCCAAGCGCGGCCTTCCTCGCACTCCGCGACCAGGCCCTCGTCTGCCTCGAGCCTGTTATAGACGCCGTCGAAGGCCGGAATCCCGGCGGCGCGCGCGGCGAGCACGATCCGCTGCAGCGCATAGACCAGGCCGCCGCGCCCCGCTCCGGCCGACAGGCCGAGCGTGGCCGAGAGATCGTTGGTCCCGGCGATCAGCCCGCTGGCCGCCGGCGCGATCGCGGCGGCCTCGATCACCGCGCGCGGCGTCTCCACCATGGCAAGCACCGGCTTCTGCATCAGCCAGGCTGAATCGGTGACCTGCTTGCCGCTCTCCGCCTTGGCGAGGACGACATAATCGGCGCCCGATGCGCGCACCGCGACCACATCCTCGCCATAATGCGGCGAGCCGCCGGGATTGACCCGGATCGCCACCATCCGCTCGCCGAAGCCTTCTCGGGAGGCGGCGACCGCCGCGGCGCGCGCGTCTGCTTTCTCGTCCTCGCGCACCGCATCCTCGAGATCGAGCACCACCATGTCGGCCGCTAGCGTCCGCGCCTTCTCGATCGCGCGCGGATTGGAGGCGGGAAGGAAGAGGAGGGAACGGCAGAGGCTGAGGTCCGGCTTCATGGTCGGCGATTCTTCTTGGAAGACGGGCCGTTTGTCTACATGATATCGCGTCGCGCCCAGGGGGGAGAGAGAGCATGGGATTGTTCTTCGTCGTGGTGGTGGCCCTCACCATCCTCTACCTGTTTTCCGGTGTGAAGGTCGTCAGCCAAGGCTATCAATATACGATAGAATATTTCGGCCGCTTCACCACGCTGGCAAAGCCAGGCCTCAATTATTACCCGCCCTTCTTCTATCGCGTCGGCCGTAAGGTGAACATGATGGAGCAGGTGCTCGACATTCCGGGCCAGGAGATCATCACCAAGGACAATGCGATGGTCGGGGTCGACGGCATCGTCTTCTTCCAGGTGCTCGACGCCGCCAAGGCCGCCTATGAGGTCTCCGACCTCTATCTCGCGATCATGCAGCTCACCACGACGAACCTGCGTACCGTGATGGGCTCGATGGACCTCGACGAGACGCTGTCGAAGCGCGACGAGATCAATGCGCGGCTGCTCACCGTCGTCGACCTCGCGACCGAGGCCTGGGGGGTCAAGATCACCCGCGTCGAGGTCAAGGACATCCGGCCGCCCGCGGATATCGTGAACGCGATGGGCCGGCAGATGAAGGCGGAGCGCGAGAAGCGCGCCCTGATCCTCGAATCGGAAGGCCTGCGCGCCTCCGAGATCCTCAAGGCGGAGGGCCAAAAACAGGGCCAGATCCTGCAGGCCGAGGGCCGCCGCGAAGCGGCGTTCCGCGACGCCGAGGCGCGCGAGCGCGCCGCCGAGGCCGAGGCGAAGGCGACCCAGGTCGTCTCGGAAGCGATCGCCTCCGGCAGCACCCAGGCGATCAACTATTTCGTCGCCCAGAAATATGTCGACGCGATCAGCCGCTTCGCGGTCTCGCCGAACAGCAAGACGATCCTCTTCCCGGTCGAGGCGACGCAGCTGATCGGCACGCTCGGCGGCATCGGCGCGCTTGCGCGCGAGGCACTCGGCGGCGGCACCGGCGACGGCGGCGGCGGCAGCGTTCCGCCGACCCCGCGGCGCGCTCCGCCACCGCCGCCGCCGCCGGCTGATGGAGGGCAGGCACAGTGAATCTCGGCTTCCTGGACGGGCTCGCGCCCTATTGGTGGTGGCTGACCGCCGGCGTGCTGCTCGGCATATTGGAGCTGCTTGCGCCCGGCTTCTTCCTGGTCTGGATCGGCGCTGCGGCCGCGATCACCGGGGTGATCGTCGCGCTGGTGCCGCTGCCTTTGCCCTACCAGCTCGGCGTCTTCGCCTTGCTCTCCTTTGCGACGGTCTTCGCCGGACGGCTCTATTATGCGAGCCGGCCGGTGCCGAGCGGCGATCCCAACCTCAACGCCCGCGCCTCGCGGCTGGTCGGCCAGACGGTGACGGTCGAAAGCGCGATCGTGAACGGCAAAGGCCGGGTCCGCGTCGGCGACGGCGTCTGGAACGCGCAGGGCCCCGACCTCCCCGCCGGCGCGAGCGTGCTGATCGTCGGCGCCGACGGCACCTGCCTCAGCGTCGAGGCGGCGGCGTAAGAATCACTCCTCCCCTGCAAGGGGAGGGGGACCGCGACCCAAAGCGGCGTGGTGGTGGGGTATCAGCGACAGAGGATTTGCTTCCACCGCTGACACCCCTCCACCACCGCCTTCGGCGGCGGTCCCCCTCCCCCCTCGGGGGAGGATTTTTTGATCCTCGACAACCCTCAAGGCCGGACCATCACCTTCAGCGCCTCGCGCGCATTCATCGCGCGATAGCCGTCGGGCACGCCGTCCAGACCCACCGTGCGGTCGAACACGCGGCCGGGCTCGATCCGGCCTTCCAGCACGTCCGGGAGCAGCTCCTCGATATAGGCGCGAGTCGGCGCCGGGCCGCCGGCGATGGTGACGTTGCGGTAGAAGGTGCCTTCGCCGTCGATCGGCGCATAATGCGGAACGCCCACCCGGCCGATCCCGCCGCCCGGGCGGACGATGCCGAGCGCGGTCGCCATCGCCTGCTCGGCGCCGACGCATTCGAGCACCGAATGCGCGCCGAAGCCGCCGGTCAGCTCGCGCACGCGGGCGATCGCCTCCTCGCCCCGCTCGCGAACCACGTCCGTGGCGCCGAACGCGCGCGCCAGCGCCAGGCGGGGCTCGTGGCGGCCCATGATGATGATTCGCTCGGCGCCGAGCCGCTTGGCCGCGATCACGCCGCACAAGCCGACCGCGCCGTCGCCGACCACGGCAGCGGTCACGCCCGGCCGCACGCGGGAGGTGATTGCAGCATGGTGCCCGGTGCCCATCACGTCAGACAAAGTGAGCAAAGCCGGCATCAACGCATCGTCCTCGCCGACGTCGATCGCATAGAGCGTGCCGTCGGCCTGGGGGATGCGGAGCGCCTCGGCCTGCGCGCCGCCCGTTTCCCAGGAGCCGAAGAAGCCGCCGTTCGGGCAGGCGGTGTTGATCCCTTCGTGACAGACCGGGCAGCTGCCGTCCGAATAGCCGAACGGCATGATCACCAGCTGGCCGCGGCGGATATGGTGGACGTCCTTGCCGATATCCTCGACCACCCCGATCGCCTCGTGCCCCATCGGCCTGCCATCGGGCCAGTCGGTAAAGTCGTTATAGGGCCAGAGATCGCTGCCGCAGATGCAGGCGCGGGTGACGCGGATCAGGGCGTCGGTCGGCTCCCGGATCGCGGCGTCGGGAATGGTCTCGATGCGGACGTCGTGCGTCCCGTGCATGATGGTTGCGCGCATGTTGCTTCCTTTCGATTAGGCTTCGGCGCCGACCGGCGGCGCTTCGCGGCCGACCATCGCCATTTGCGCCGGCGCGTAGCGGTCGCCCGCCGGCTGGATCTGCGAGGCGGACTCGTCGATCTCGCGAAGCTCGGCCGCGCTGAGTTCCAGGTCCGCCGCGCCGATATTCTCCTCGAGCCGGTGAAGCTTGGTCGTGCCGGGGATCGGCACGATGTAGGGCCGCTGGGCGAGCAGCCATGCCAAGGCGATCTGCGCCGGCGTCGCGCCCTTCTCGCCGGCGACCCGCTTCAGCAGGTCCACGAAGGCCTGGTTCTTCGCCATCGCCTCCGGCGCGAAGCGCGGGACGCTGGCGCGGAAGTCGCCCTGCGGCAGCTTCGTGTCGCCGCCCATCGCGCCGGTCAGGAAGCCCTTGCCGAGCGGG
>JAFAZM010000073.1 GCA_019239785.1 Sphingomonadaceae bacterium | reverse complement strand
ATGTCGTCGGTGGCGAGCGCCAGATGCTGGATGCCTTCGCCCTTATAATCCTTGATGAACTCCTCGATCTGGCTGTGCTCGTCCTGGCTCTCGTTCAGGGGAATGCGGATCTTGTCGTCGGGCGCGGTCATCGCGCGGCTGAACAGGCCGGTCTTCTGGCCCTCGATGTCGAAATAGCGGATCTCGCGGAAGTTGAAGATGCGCTCGTAATAGCCGGCCCAATGGTCCATCCGGCCGCGCATCAGATTGTGGGTGAGGTGGTCGAGCGTGTGCAGGCCGACGCTGTTCGCGTCGGGCGTTGCGCCCGGCACCGGCTCGAAATCGACGTCGTAGATCGTCGTCGCGCCGCGCTTGTCGACCAGATAGAGATTGGCACCGCCGATCCCTTCGATCGCCGGGATGTTCAATTCCATCGGCCCGACCTTGCCCTCGACCGGCACCGCGCCGCGCTCGACCGCGAGCTGCAGCGCCTTCGCCGCATCCTTGACCCGGAAGGCCATCGCATTGGCCGAGGGGCCGTGCGCGGCACGGAAGTCGGCGACCTGACCGGTCGGCTCCATGTTCAGCAGGAAGTTGATGTCGCCCTGCGTGTAGCGCCGCACGTGCTTCGAGCGGTGGTTGGCGAGATGGGTGAAGCCCATCGCCGTGAACAGGGAGGCGAGCGCCTCGGGATCGGGACCGGTGAACTCGACGAACTCGAAGCCGTCGAGGCCGAGCGGATTGTCGTGGATATCAGCGGGAGCGTTCATGGGCGGGCTCATATCAGTGGCATTGCGCGGGGGGAAGCATCGCGGGGTTTGCCGCATGCCCCTCTTCACCCTCTCCGCTCGGGGAATGAGATGGCGGTTCGCCCATTGCCGCCCACCAAAGCAGACCCTAAGTCCCTCCCATGACCGCGACCCATTCCTCCCGCATGCTGATCCTGGGCTCCGGCCCGGCCGGGCTCACCGCCGCCATCTACGCCGCCCGCGCCGGCATGGCGCCGATCGTCGTCCAGGGCATCCAGCCCGGCGGCCAGCTCACGATCACCACCGACGTCGAGAATTATCCCGGCTTCGCCGACGTCATCCAGGGCCCCTGGCTGATGGAGCAGATGCAGAAGCAGGCCGAGCATGTCGGCGCGCGGATGGAATGGGACCATATCAGCGAGGTCGACCTCAGCCAGCGCCCGTTCCGGATGAAGGGCGACAGCGGCGCCCTCTATCTCGGCGACACTTTGGTGGTGGCGACCGGCGCCCAGGCGCGCTGGCTGAACCTGCCGAGCGAGGAGCATCTGAAGGGCAGGGGGGTTTCGGCCTGCGCGACCTGCGACGGCTTCTTCTATCGCGGCAGGAAGGTGATCGTGATCGGCGGCGGCAACACCGCGGTCGAGGAAGCTCTCTACATGACCAACCACAGCCATGACGTCACCCTGATCCACCGCCGCGATTCGCTGCGCGCCGAGAAGATCCTGCAGGAACGGCTGTTCGCCCATCCGAACATCAGGGTGATGTGGAACCGCGAGGTCGCGCAGTTCGTCGGCGGCGGCGAGCCGGAGGGGCTGGTCGCGGTCGACCTGCGGGACACGACGACCGGCGCGATCGAGCGGTTCGACACCGAGGGCGCCTTCGTCGCCATCGGTCATTCCCCGGCGACGGAGCTGTTCCGCGGCCATCTCGATCTCGACGGGGACGGTTATATCAAGGTCGAGCAGGGCACGACCCGGACCAGCGTGCCGGGCGTCTTCGCCTGCGGGGACGTGATGGACAAGATCTACCGCCAGGCCGTCACCGCCGCCGGCACCGGCTGCATGGCCGCGCTCGACGCGGAGAAATTCCTGGCCGAGGCGGATTTCGAAGCGACGCCGCAGCCGGCGCTGCAGCACGCCTGATCAAGCAATGCCTTAATCGCTCATCCTGAGTAGGGACTGAGCCTGGCGAAGGCCCGTATCGAAGGACCGCTCCGAAGCTGTGCGTCCTTCGATACGCCGGTTCGACAAGCTCACCGGCTACTCAGGATGAGCGGAACGGGTGCGTGGTTTACGTGCTTAGCGCCTCCAGCGCCCGCACCGTCGCGGCCAGCAATGCCGCCTCGTCTCCGGGCCGGGCGAAGGTGTGGGAATCGCTCGCCACTTTCTGCACCCCTTCGATCAGGCCCTTGAAGGCTGGCGCTTTCAGCTCCTGCTGGGCGGCGATCGCGGTGCCGTCGCCTTCGGCGAGGATCGCCCAGGCGCGCAGCCGGCCGGCGGCGAGCGCGGCGGCGCAGTCGCGGGCGAGCGGGGAAGCCTGCTCCTTCGCGGATATCTTTCGAACGCCCTTCAGCAGCTTCTTCCAATCCACTGATCCTGAAAGAAGTTTCTTCCATCCCTCCCGGCTCAGCAAGCGCTGCCGGTAATGCGCGCGGATCGCCGCGGGCGCCTGGTCTCCGGCTTCCGCCTCGACCAGCCACGGATTGACCAGGATCAGCCCGTCGAGCCCGGCCTGGCGGCCGAACAAGGCAAGCGCGCTGGCGCCGTCGCAGAGGCCGAAGCCGACGATCCGCTCCAGGCCGCGGCTCTCCCGCCGGAACGCGGCTGCCGCCGCGGCGAGGTCCGGACCCGAGCCGCGAAAGCCGGGATCCTCCCCGCTGCTGTCGCCGACCCCGCGCCGATCGTAGCGCAGGCAAGGATAGCCAAGCTCCGCCAGCGACTTGGCGAGCCTTTCGTACATGCGGTGCGAGCCGATCCTGGTCTGGCTGCCGCCAGTGACGAGCAGCAGGCCGATGGCGCCGCCGGCGCCGTCCAGGCTGCCGGCCAGCTCCTCGCCGGCGCAGGCCAAGCTCAGAAGGCGGCGCATTCGCGGCTCCAGCGCTGGAGGTCGGCGGCGATCGCCTCGGCGAGCTCGGCCGAATTGCCCGGCTCGGACCGGCGCCACAAAGCCGGTCCTTCGACGCGCCCGTCCGCATCGGCGCGGTCGCTGGCGAGGCGGACCGTGCGCAGCCTGCGCACCTCCTGCGGCTTCGCCGCCTCCAGCGCGGCCTTGAGTTCGTCCGACGGCGCATAACCGGCCCATTCGACGCCGCCGGCGAGGCCGGAGCGGACCATGTCGCGGGTCACCGCGGCGCCGTCGACCGGCGCGAACCGCCACCAGCCGCGCGCCGCCGCACCATCGTCGAGCAAGGCGCCGCCGCGCAGCGAAGCGACCAGAGGTTTCTTCGCTTTTTCAGCGATATGAGCGGCGGCGGCGGTGACGTCATGACGCCAGTCGGACCATCTCACCTCGCCCAGCTCCCACCCGCTTTCGCCGGTCCCGCTGAGATCGATCAGCCAGCAGCACTGGCCGCCTTTTGCGAGCCGCCGCATGGCCGCCACGATCAGGGCCCGGGTGCGGTTCATCTCCTCGAAGAGGGGCGGCACGAACAGGATCGCCGGCGCG
>JAFAZM010000193.1 GCA_019239785.1 Sphingomonadaceae bacterium | reverse complement strand
TGCCTCCGTGGGCGCAGCGATGTCGCAGGCCGAAAGCGCATAGTCGAGCGCCGGGCCGAAGGCAGCGTCGGGATCGTGGGTGGCAAGATAATTGAGGTCGCGCGTGGTGAGCCGGCCAGGCTCGAACCAGCCGTCATGGACGCCGCTCATCGCGCGCGCGAACATGCGCAGCTGCCGCGGCCGCAGCCGGTCGCCGAGCTTCGTGCCGACGCAGCGCGCCTGGGCGAGGTCCAGTCCGAAGCGCAGCAATTGCGGCGAGGTGGTGTTGGAGACCGGCCCGACGAAGTCGCGCAGCTGCCCCACGCAGGCGGCGAGCAGGAAAGCGGGCAGCAGGGCCAGCGGCAACAGGCGCATCGAAAGAGGATCTCCCAGGTCGCGCTGATTATCAATGCGACCGCGGCGATGCACGCCCTTTCCGGCTTCAGCGGGCGAGGAGCAAAGCCAGGAGGAGAAGGGCTGCGGCCAGGAGGAGAAGGATCCACCGCGTCGGGCGGCCCCGCGGCGGGGCCGGTGCCGGTGGTCCGGAGGCGGCGAAGCGCGCCGCGACAAACGCGCTGAGCGTCTCGATCGGCCGCGGCGAGGCCTCCGCGTCCGGCCCCGTCACGCGGAAGGTGCCGGCGCTGCGGTCGACGGCGATCCCCAGTGTGCCCGGCCGCCAATAATGGCGCAGATCGATCGCGAAGCGGCCCTCCTCGCCCCAGGCGATCGTCGCATCGAAGCCGCTGTCGCCGCAGCGCAGGATGGGACGCCCGCTCGCAGCATCGACGATCGCCGGCGTGCGAATGATGTGGCTCATCCGCCCGTCGCTCACCGCCCAGCGCACCAGAGTCCGCCCATCAGACGAAAGCTCGTCGCCGAGGCTGTCGTCCATTAGCGGTCGGGCACGCCGTTCAGGCCCGCGCGCCTTCGATCACGCCAGCGCTGTTGTGCCGCAGCGCCTTGAGCACGGTCTCGACGATCGCGTCCGCGTCGAGGCCCGCCTGCTCATATTGCTTCTCGGGCTTGTCCTGGTCTTGGAACATGTCCGGCAGGCGCATCGTGCGCAGCTTCAGGCCGGCGTCGATCAGGCCGGCATCGCTGGCGAGGGTCAGGACGTGGGCGCCAAGGCCGCCGATCGCCGCCTCCTCGATCGTCACCGCGACCTCGTGGGTGGCGAGCAGCCGGCGAATCAATTCCTCGTCGAGCGGCTTGGCGAAGCGCAGGTCCGCCACCGTCGTCGACAGGCCGCGCCCGTCGAGCATGTCGGCGGCCTTCAGCGCCTCGGCGAGTCGCGTCCCGAGCGAGAGGATCGCGACCTTCTTGCCCTCGCGCACGATCCGGCCCTTGCCGATGGCGAGCCGCTCCGGGACCTCGGGCAAGGGAATGCCGATGCCGTTGCCGCGCGGATAGCGGACCGCGATCGGGCCGGCGTCGTGGACGGCTGCGGTATGGACCATGTGGACGAGCTCGGCCTCGTCCGCCGCCGCCATCACCACGAAATTGGGCAGGGTCGCGAGATAGGTGACGTCGAAGCTGCCGGCATGGGTGGCGCCGTCGGCGCCGACCAGCCCCGCCCGGTCGATCGCGAAGCGGACCGGCAGATTCTGGATGGCGACGTCGTGCACGACCTGGTCGTAGGCGCGCTGCAAGAAGGTCGAATAGATCGCGCAGAAAGGCCGCCTGCCCTGGGCAGCAAGGCCCGCGGCGAAGGTCACCGCATGCTGCTCGGCGATGCCGACGTCGAAGGTGCGGTCGGGAAATCTGGCGGCGAACTTGTCGAGCCCGGTGCCCGAGGGCATCGCGGCGGTGATCGCAACCACCTTCTCGTCGCGTTCGGCCTCGGCAAGCAATGCCTTGGCGAAAACGCCGGTATAGGAGGGCGGGCCGGGCTCGGCCTTGGCCTGCTCGCCGGAGACGACGTCGAACTTCTGGACGCCGTGATATTTGTCCGCAGCCGCCTCGGCGGGCGCATAGCCCTTGCCCTTCTTGGTGACGACATGGACCAGCATCGGCCCTTCGTCGGCGTCGCGGACATTCTCCAATATCTTGACCAGCCGCTCGACATTGTGGCCATCGACCGGGCCGACATAATAGAAACCCAGCTCCTCGAAGAGCGTACCGCCGGTCCAGAAGCCGCGGCTATATTCCTCCCATCTCCTGGCCATGTCGTGCAGCCGCCGCGGCAGCTTGCGCGCAAGCTTCTGGGCGATGCCGCGCAGGGTCAGATATTTGCCCGAGGAGACCAGGCGCGCGAGGTAATGGGAAAGGCCGCCGACCGGCGGCGCGATCGACATGTCGTTGTCGTTGAGGATGACGATCAGCCGGTTGCCGGCGGCACCCGCATTGTTCATCGCCTCATAGGCCATGCCGGCCGACATCGCGCCGTCGCCGATCACCGCGATCGCCCGGCCGGGCTGGCCGGCGAGCTTGTTGGCGACCGCGAAGCCCAGGGCCGCCGAGATCGAGGTCGAGCTGTGCGCCGCGCCGAACGGATCGTATTCGCTCTCGCTCCGCTTCGTGAAGCCGGAGAGGCCGCCGCCCATCCGCAAGGTGCGGATGCGGTCGCGCCGGCCGGTCAGGATCTTGTGCGGATAAGCCTGGTGGCCGACGTCCCAGACCAGCCGGTCGCGCGGCGTATCGAAGACGTAATGGAGCGCGACGGTGAGCTCGACCACGCCGAGCCCGGCGCCGAGATGGCCGCCCGTAACCGACACCGCCGAGACGGTCTCGGCGCGCAGCTCGTCGGCGAGCTGGCGAAGCTGGCCCCGCTCCAGCTTGCGGAGCTCTTCGGGGGTGCCGGCCTGGTCGAGGAGGGGCGTTTGCGGGCGATCGCTCATCGCGCCGTCTCCTAGCCCCATCCGCCCGGCCTGTCGAATGCTGATCCGGTGCAGATCGGGTGCATTCCGGCCGATGACGGGGACGCAAGCCCCTGATATGGAAACGGCCGAGGGAGGAGCTCGAACATGCGCTACGACGTTTCAGGCACGGTGATGCAGACGGTCTCGATCCAGCTCGACCGTGGCGAGCAGGTCTACAGCCAGACCGCGGCGATGGCCTGGATGAGCGAAGGCATCGTCATGGACACCCATACCGGCGGCGGCCTCTTCGCCGGGATCAAGCGCGCTTTCTCGGGCGGCTCCCTGTTCATCACCGACTTCACCGCGGAGCAGCCGGGCGAGGTCGCCTTCGCGCCGCGTTTCCCCGGCAAGATCGTGGCGATGCCGCTCGCTTCGGGCCAGTCTTTGATCTGCCGCAAGGAGACCTTCCTCTGCGCCGAGAAATCCGTCCAGCTCGAGATCGCCTGGCAGCAGCGCTTCGGCGCCGGCCTGTTCGCCGGCGAGGGCTTCATCCTGCAGCGCGTGACCGGCCCGGGCGTCGCCTTCCTCGATCTCAGCGGCGAGGTGATCGAGAAGAATTTGCGGCCCGGCGAGCGGCTGCGCGTCCATGCCGGCCATATCGGCATGCAGGAACCGAGCGTGCAAACCGACATCCAGATGGTCCGCGGCTTCCGCAACGTCATCTTCGGCGGCGAAGGCCTGTTCCTCGCCACGCTCACCGGCCCCGGCAAGATCTGGCTGCAGTCGATGCCGATCATGAACCTCGCCGAGGAGATCTTCCGACACATGCCCGGCAACGAAACGGCGAGCGAAGGCGTCGGGGGCGCGGTCGCCACCGGCGTCGCCGGCGCGGCGATCGGCGGCATTCTTGGCGGCATGTTCGGCGGCAGTGGCGACGACAGCTGACCGACGGAACGCGCGCCCGACCTCACCGGTTGAGGGGGCATGGAGCTCAACCTCAGGGACAAGCGCGTCCTTGTCACCGGCGGCGACGGCGGGCTCGGTTCGGCGATGGCGGAGGCGTTCGCGGCCGAGGGCGCGCGGGTCGCGATCAATTATCGCGGCGAGCCCGACATCGCGGAGCGGATGGCCGCGGACTTCAAGGCCGTGGGCGCCGATGCGCTGGCGGTCGAGGCGGACGTCACCGACGCCGACGGGATCGCCGCGATGTTCGGCCGGCTCGACGAGGCCTGGGGCGGGATCGACGTCCTGCTCAACAATGCCGGGATCGACGGCAAGGCGGGCAAGGGCTGGGAGATCGCGGTCGAGGATTGGACCCGCGTGATCGATGTGAACCTCAAGGGCGCGTTCCTCTGCGCCCGCGAGGCGCTGCGGCGGATGGTGAAGCAGCGCGCCGGCGTGATCGTCAGCACCAGCAGCGTCCACGAGCTGATCGCCTGGAGCGGCTACAGCGCCTACACGGCAAGCAAGGCCGGCCTGGCGATGCTGACCAAGACGCTGGCGCAGGAGGCGGCGCCCCATGGCGTGCGCGTCCTCGCCATCGCGCCGGGCGCGATCCGAACGCCGATTAACCGGTCGGTCTGGAGCGAGCCCGAGGGCATGAGGGACCTCCTCACCAAGATCCCGCTCGGCCGGATCGGCGAGCCCGAGGACGTCGCCAACATGGCGCTGGTCCTGGCGTCGGACCTCGCCGCCTACGTCACCGGCACCACGATCTTCGTCGACGGCGGCATGACCGATTATCCGGAGTTCGCGCACGGCGGCTGACCGAGGGCTCGGCGCTCAGCAATCCCGGACGGCGCCGTGACGGAGCGCTGTTGGACTGGCACCCGTCCAGCGTTTGCAGGCGTCCGGCCGGCCCCGCAACCCTCACTACGCAATGAGGTCATCGCCGCGATGCTCGCAGTGCCGCCGGCGCGCCGGACCCGCACCGAGGTCCGCGACGCGCTGCGCGCCGCCTTCGCCAGGAAATATCCGTGCCCGGGCCGCGCCGGACGAGCTTTCCAAGGTGGAGATCAGCCGCGAAGAGCGGGGCATGAGCCCTATTCCCCCTCGCACTCCCCACAGCGCCCGCGCACTTCGATGACCGGGCGGTCCGGCAAGAAGCCGGCTTTTTTCGCTGCGGCGCGGACGCCGCTGGTCAGGCTGTCGTCGTCGATATGCACGGCCTGGCCGCACCGGTCGCAGATCAGGAAGATGCAGTCGTGCAGGCAATCGGGATGGTCGTTCGCGACATAGGCGTTCGCGCTCTCCACCCGGCGGGCGAGATTGGCGGCGACGAACAGGTCGAGAATCCGGTAGACGCTGTTCGCGGCGACGCGCCGGCCCTGGTCCTGCGACACCTTTTCGGCAATGTCGTAGGCGCTGGCCGGGCGATCGAAGCTCGCGAGCGCCTCGAACACCGCGGAGCGCATCGCCGTCCACTGCTCGCCGGATTTCTCCATCGTGGCCTTGGCGGCTTCGGAGAGGTCGGTGCCCGAATGGCTCTGATGGACATGGCCCATGGGAAGGAATGTAGGCTGTTGCAGCGCGCCGGACAAGCGCGCGGCCCGCTCAGGCGAAGGCGCGCCGATTGAGGTCGTGGCCAAGCGCGAGCACGAGCACGCCGAAGACCGAGATCACGACCTCCTCGATGCCGTGCGGGAAGGTGAGCGACGCCGCCATGGTGCCGAGGCCGATGCCGCCGACGGACGACGGCATCATATAGCCATGCTCGAAGATGCCCCGGCCGAGGCCGACGGCGCCGAGCACGATCGCAAAGGCCAGACCGATCTCGTGGATGCGTGGGTCGAGGAGCAGGCCCCCCGCGGTGGCCAGCATCAGCACGAGCACCGCGGTCGCCACGCAATGGACGAGGCACAGGCCGCTGAGGCCGATCGCCAGCCGGTCGATGCCGATATTGCGGGCAGCGCTGATGAACATCGGGACTCGCGAATCCTTTCCGGCGCGCGATATACGACCGGACGCGCGAGGTTACAATATATCAGCGCCGGAATGTGGCGGATTGCGGTCGACCTGCTTTCATCCGCACGTCCGCGTGGGTTCGGCCCACCGTGCAGCGCACAACGCGCGGCGCGAATGGCGTGCACCCGACGCGTTTACAAAGGCGTTGCCGTTTCGGGGTGCCATGGTCCATCCTTGGTGGATGGACTTCGAGGCGTGGGCGCAATCTGTGTGGTCTCAGTTTGCGGCGGTCGCGCGCGTGCCAATTCCTTTCCTCGCAGCTCTGATAGTGTCCTGGATCGTCATTCGCTGGCACGCCCGCCAGCAGCTTCGGAATCGGATCGGCAACCTGCAAGTCCTCGCCGATCTGCGCGATGCGCAGCTCCAGGACTATAAGGACAAGCTGGACGGGGCATCCGCGGACCAGGCCAAGGCACGGATGGGGGCGCTCGAATCGCGTCTGTACGAGGTGCTTGCCCAGGTCGCCGCGCTGGCACCGCGCACGCTCAGCGATCAGCAGCGCCGGGCGGCGTTGGCGGTGCTGGATCGCTTTCGCGGCTCGAGGGTCGTCGTCGTGAGCGATGCAGAAGCGCCCGATGTGAAGCGGCTCGCAGAGTCCCTGACGGCCACCTTCCACGGCGCCGCCTGGCACGTCGAAACCGGCATCGCCCTTGAGATGGAAGAACGGCCGGCCACGGGTGTCGGCCTGCTCGTTGCCGATCCGGCGCGGCTGACGCTCCCTCAGCAATCCATCGCCGAGGCGCTGCGGGACGCCGGCCTTGCCTTCGAT
>JAFAZM010000186.1 GCA_019239785.1 Sphingomonadaceae bacterium | reverse complement strand
GAGGACTGGCTTTCGGAGACCTGAAGTTTTAGGGGGCGCAAGACCCTTTCAGGCTTCAGGAGACCTCCATGCCCGCCCCGACCGACGTCGTCATCGCCGCCGCCAAGCGCACGCCCGTGGGCTCGTTCCTCGGCGCCTTCGCCGCCGTGCCGGCGCACGAATTGGGGCGGGTGGCGATCGAGGCGGCGCTGGCCGAGGCCGGCGTCGCGCCGGAGGACGTGAGCGAGGTGATCCTCGGCCAGGTGCTGACCGCGGCGCAGGGCCAGAACCCGGCGCGGCAGGCGTCGATGGCGGCCGGCGTACCGAAGGAAGTGCCGGCATGGGGGGTCAACCAGGTGTGCGGCTCGGGCCTCAGGGCGGTCGCGCTGGCGACGCAGATGATCCAGACCGGCGACGCCAAGGTGGTGGTCGCCGGCGGGCAGGAATCGATGAGCCTCTCCAACCACGCGCAGGGGCTCAGGGCGGGCACCAAGATGGGCGCGCTCGAGCTCGTCGACACGATGATCAAGGACGGCCTCACCGACGCCTTCAACGGCTATCACATGGGCATCACCGCCGAGAATCTCGCCGAGCGCTACCAGATCACCCGCGACGAGCAGGACGCGTTCGCCGCCGCCTCTCAGAACAAGGCGTCGAAGGCGCGCGCGGAGGGGCGCTTCGCCGCCGAGATCGCGCCGGTGACGATCAAGGGGCGCAAGGGCGACACGATCGTCGAACGCGACGAATATATTCGCGACGGCGTCGAGCAGGCGGCGCTCGGCGGCCTCCGGCCCGCCTTCAGGAGAGACGGGACGGTGACGGCGGGCAACGCGTCGGGCCTCAACGACGGCGCGGCCGCGCTCGTGGTGATGAGCCGCGAGGAGGCCGAGCGCCGCGGCGCGCCGATCCTGGCGCGGGTGGCGAGCTGGGCCTCGGTCGGCGTCGACCCGTCGATCATGGGAATCGGCCCGGTGCCGGCGTCGCAGCGGGCGCTGGAGAAAGCGGGCTGGTCGGTCGGCGACCTCGATTTGATCGAAGCCAACGAGGCGTTCGCCGCCCAGGCGCTGGCGGTCGGCAAGGAGCTCGGCTGGGACGCCGACAAGGTCAACGTCAACGGCGGCGCGATCGCCATCGGCCACCCGATCGGCGCATCCGGCGCGCGGGTGCTCACCACCCTCCTCCACGAGATGGGCCGACGCGACGCCAAGAAGGGCCTCGCCACCCTGTGCATCGGCGGCGGCATGGGCATCGCCCTCTGCGTCGAGCGCGATTGAGGGCTGACGAGTTAACTTTAGTTCATGTGGCAGATTAGTTACACGGCTGAACTTTCGATGAATGGGCCGGCTCACGGTCTTGAACCTCCACGCTGAATCCGCTTCTGGCAGACGCAGAAGCCGTGCGCGACGAGCGCGGCTGCACCTAGGGGATTTCACGGGATGAGAAAGATCAGCCTTCTCGGCACCAGCGCGCTCGGCTCTGCTGCCTTTATCGGTTTCAGCCTGGCGTTCGCCGCGCCGGCCGCCGCGCAGACCGCCGCGTCGGCGAACGACGCGCCGCCGCCCTGCCCGACCAACACGGCGGCGCCGGAGGCCAATGGCAACCGCGGTCCCGACAATTGCCTCCAGGGCGAGGTCGAGACCAAGTCCGGCACCAACGCCAACACGACCAACGCGGGCACCGAAGCCGGCATCGTCGTGACCGGCTCGCGCATCCGCCGCCCGAACCTCGAATCGACCGTTCCGATCACGTCGCTCGGCGGCGAGGAGATCTTCAACCAGGGCGACACCAACATCGGTGACACCCTCAACGACCTGCCGCAGCTGCGCTCGACCTTCGCCCAGCAGAATCCGGGCCTCGGCATCGGCATCGCCGGCCTCAACCTGCTCGACCTTCGCGGCCTCGGCACCGCCCGCACCCTGGTGCTGGTCAACGGCCGCCGTCACGTCCCGGCCGACATCCTCAACAACGCGGTGTCACCGGACGTCAATTCGATCCCGAACGACCTGATCGAGCGCGTCGACATCGTCACTGGCGGCAATTCGGCGATTTACGGCTCGGACGCCATCGCCGGCGTCGTAAACTTTATCCTGCGCCGCGATTTCGACGGTCTCCAGGTCCGCGGCCAGGCGGGCATCAGCGAATGGGGCGGCGGCGCCAACGAATATGTCGCCGCAATGTGGGGCCACAATTTCGCCGACGGCCGCGGCAACATCACGCTGCACGGCGAATATGCGCATGAGGATCGCGTCTACGCGTCCGACGTGCCCTTCCTGCAGCAGGTCAATGGCTTCGTCGTGGTCGAACTCGATCCCGCCGGCTTACCGGCCTCGGCCCATGGCAGCGACGGTATCCCCGATCGCATCTTCTTCCGCGACATTCGCGGGGATAATATCAACATCA
>JAFAZM010000162.1 GCA_019239785.1 Sphingomonadaceae bacterium | reverse complement strand
TCGCCTTGATCAAGGCCGTGCAGGCGAGCGCCGAGGCGCCGGCGCCGTTGACCACCATCTTGACCTCGCCGAGCTTGCGCCCGGTCAGGTGGCAGGCGTTGATCAGCCCGGCGGCGCTGATGATCGCGGTCCCGTGCTGGTCGTCATGCATGACGGGGATCTTCATCCGCTCGCGCAACGTCTGCTCGATGATGAAGCATTCGGGCGCGGCGATATCCTCGAGGTTGATCCCGCCGAAGCTCGGCTCCATCAAGGCGACCGCCTCGATGAACTTGTCCGCATCCTCGGTGTCGAGCTCGATGTCGATCGAATCGACGTCGGCGAAGCGCTTGAAGAGGACGGCCTTGCCCTCCATCACCGGCTTCGAGGCGAGCGCGCCGAGATTGCCGAGGCCGAGGATCGCGGTGCCGTTGGAGATCACCGCGACCAGATTGCCCTTGGCGGTATAATCATAGGCGCGCGCCGGGTCCTCGGCGATCGCGCGCACCGGCACCGCGACGCCCGGCGAATAAGCGAGGCTGAGGTCGCGCTGGGTCGCCATCGGCTTGGAGGCGATGATCTCGATCTTGCCGGGCCGGCCCATGGCATGGAAATCGAGCGCCTCGGCCTCGGAGAATTTGACGTTGCTGCCTTCGCTCACGAGAGGCTCTCCCTGTTTTCGCGAATGCTGTAGGCCGCGTGCCGCCGCCTTCGCAAGGGCGGTGGGGCGCCGCGTCAGTAGAAGGGGATGCCAGGGCGCAGGACGAGCTGGAAGGCGAGCAGCAGGATCAGCAGCGCGCCAAGCAAAGGAAAGACCGGCCGCGCCGCTGAGAAGCCGCCGGGCCGCGCGTCCGTCACCCGCCAGGCATTGGCCTGGATCCAGGCGAGGCCGAGGACCGTCACCACGATCGGCGGCGCGATCACCTCGGCCAGCTCGCGCGGCACCCGGAAGGCGATGATGAGCGGGATCGCGGCCCAGGCCGGCAGGGTCGCAACGCGCAGGATGAAAAGGCTGCGGTTGCCGGGATCGGCGATCTCGCTCGGCGCCGCCGCCAGCGCGAGCAGCGGCCGGGTCAGCCACAATCCGCTCGCGACGATCCCGACCAGCGCGGCCAAGGCCGCGATCGCCTTGGCGGCCGTGCTCAGCGCCAGATAGTCCATCGCCATGCCGACGTCGTTCGCCGGAGAGAAGGCGCCGACGACGACCTGCGGCAGCGACTGGAACAGGCCCTGATAGACCATCCAGATCAGGAAGAGCCTGAGCGCGGTCGAGCGGGTCATGACGCGGGAGAGCAGGAGGGCGCAGGCGAGGCCGGTCAGGAAGATGGCGAGCGCGCCGGTGCCCTGGAACAAGGCGGCGAGCGGATTGTCGCCCGTCCAGCTGTGATTGTTGTGATAGAGGATCGGGTGCAGGCCGGGCGTCAGCGCCTTGGGCAGGACCAGGAACAACTCTTGGATGAAGAAGACCAGGTTGAAGGTGAGCGCGTAGAGGATCGCCGACTGGGCGCTCAGCCTCCAGTCCCACCGCACCGGCGCGGCGGCGGCGCCGTCGGCACTCCGCCCTCGCAAAAGGCCGGCCAGGCCGAGCAGCAGCGGCCCGCCGAGCGCGACGGTCAGGACAAGGATCGGGACGAGGCCGCCGTGCTGCATAACTTCTCCCCGCGCCGCACACGTGTGTTATGCGAACAATACGGTGGCGTCAATTTGCTGTGGACGAGGTGCGGTGGAACGGTTCCTTCGCGGCGCCGAACCCTCTATCGATGGAGCGTGGCCACCAGCATGAAATCGGACGCGCCGGCAACGCCGATGATGGCGCAATATCTCGCGCTGAAGGCCGAGGCCGAGGGGTCCCTGCTCTTCTACCGGATGGGCGACTTCTTCGAACTGTTCTTCGAGGATGCGCGGGTCGCGGCCCAGTGCCTCGACATCGCGCTCACCGCGCGCGGCGAGCATGAGGGCGCACCGATCCCGATGTGCGGCGTCCCGATCCACGCCGCCGAAGCCTATCTCGCCCGGCTGATCAGGGCCGGCCACCGCGTCGCCATCGCCGAGCAGGTCGAGAGCCCGGCGGAAGCGAAGAAGCGCGGTGCGAAGGCGGTGGTGAACCGCGCCATCGTCCGGGTGGTGACCGCCGGCACCTTGACCGAGGAGGCCCTGCTCGATTCGCGCGCGGCCAACTGGCTGGCCGCCATCGCCAGGGTCGGCGAGCGCTACGGGATCGCGGCCGCCGACATCTCCACCGGCCGCTTCGAGCTGCTGTCGATCGCGCCGGCCGCGCTCGACGCCGAGCTTGCAAGGCTCGACGCCGCCGAATTGATCGCCTCGGAGGAACTGCCGAACGTCGCCGCCGAGCTGCGCAAGGCCGGCTTCGACAGCCTCCAGGCCGAGCGGCGGCTGAAGGAGAGGTTCGAGGTCGCGACCCTGGACGGGTTCGGCGCCTTCGACCGCGCCGCGCTCTGCGCCGCGGGCGGCCTGCTCTCCTATCTCGACGAGGTCGCCCGCGAATCGCTGCCCTTCCTCAGGCCGCCGGTCGCGCGCGGTGCCGGCGATCATATGATGATCGACGCCGCGACCCGGGAGAGCCTGGAGCTGACCGTCTCCGCCTCGGGCAGCCGCGCCGGCAGCCTGCTCGCTTCGGTCGACCGCACCGTCACCGGCGCCGGCGCGCGGCTGCTCGCCGCCGATCTCGGCGCGCCCTTGCTCGACCGCGGCCGGATCGAGGCGCGGCTCGACCTCGCCGCCCTGTTCGAAAGCGATGCAGCGCTCCGCGAGGCGCTGCGGCGGCAGCTGCGCGCCTTGCCGGATATCGGCCGCGCGCTTGGTCGGCTGGTTGCCGGGCGGGGCAGCCCGCGCGACCTCGGCCAGCTTCGCGACGGACTCGACGAGGCGCGCCGGCTCCACGACCGTCTTGCCCGCGCGCCGGAGCCGCCGGCTTTGCTCGCCGAGCTGCTGCCGGCCCTGACCGGCCATGGCGCCCTGGTCGATCTGCTCGCCCGCGCTCTGGTGCCCTCGCCGCCGATCGAGGCGAGCCACGGGAACTATATCGCCGAAGGCTATGACCAGGCGCTCGACGCCCTGCGCGCCGCCGGCGGCGAGGGGCGGCGGGCGATCGCCGCGCTCGAGGCGCGCTATCGCGGCCAGACCGGGATCGCGACCCTGAAGATCCGCCACAACAATGTGCTCGGCTTCCATATCGAGGTGCCGGCGAAGAATGCCGACCAGCTGATGGCGGCCGATTCGGGCTTCACCCATCGCCAGACCCTGGCCGGCGTCGTCCGCTTCAACGCTCCGGACCTGCACGAGGAGGCGGTGAAGGTGAACCAGGCGGGCGCGCATGCACTCGCCGCCGAGGCCGCCCATCTCGAGGAATTGACCGAGGCCGCGCTTGCCCGGGCCGAGCCGATCGCCGCCGCCGCCGACGCGCTCGCCAGGCTCGACGTCGCCGCGGCCCTGGCCGAGCGTGCAGCCGAGGGTGGCTGGTGCCGGCCCCGCTTCGACGAGGCGCCCTGCTTCGAGGTCGAGGGCGGCCGCCATCCAGTGGTCGAGGAGGCGCTGAAGGCGAGCGGGACGCGCTTCGTCGCCAATGATTGCAAATTGTCGGAGGAGTCGCGGCTCTGGCTGGTCACCGGACCGAACATGGGCGGCAAGTCCACCTTCCTGCGCCAGAATGCTCTGATCATCCTGCTTGCCCAGGCCGGCTCCTACGTGCCGGCCGCGCGGGCCAAGCTCGGGCTGGTCGACCGGCTGTTCAGCCGGGTCGGCGCCTCGGACAATCTCGCCCGCGGCCGCTCGACCTTCATGGTCGAGATGGTCGAGACCGCGGCGATCCTCGCCCAGGCCGGGCCGCAGAGCTTCGTCATCCTCGACGAGGTCGGCCGCGGCACCTCGACCTATGACGGGCTCGCCATCGCCTGGGCGGTGGTGGAGGCGATCCACGACCGTTCCCGCTGCCGCTGCCTGTTCGCCACCCATTATCACGAGCTGACCCGGCTCGCCGAGCGGCTCGACGCGCTCTCGCTCCACCATGTCCGCGCCCGCGAATGGAAGGGCGATTTGGTCCTGCTGCACGAGGTCGCTGGCGGGCCGGCCGACCGCTCCTACGGCATCGCGGTGGCGAAGCTCGCCGGGCTGCCGCCGCCGGTGCTCGCCCGCGCCCGCGCCGTGCTCGCCAAGCTGGAGCAGGGGCGCGCCGCGACCGGCGGCATCGCCGCGGGGCTCGACGACCTGCCGCTCTTCGCGGCGACCATGCCGGAGGAGAGGGCGCCGGACGCGCTGCGCGCGGCGCTGGCGGAGATCATCCCTGACGGGCTCACCCCGCGCGATGCGCTCGACGCGCTCTACCGCTTGAAGGCGATTGCGGAGAGCGAGTGAGGGCGCGCCTCAAATGGCTGCTCGGCGGCTTCGCATGCGCTTTTGTCGTCTTCCTCCTCTGGCTCCTCCTGGCCGAAAGCCGAACCGCCGGGCAACGCGAAGTGCGGCCGGCCATGTGCGAGATCATGACGCTGTGCGACACGCCGGCGCCGCCGCCCATCATTCTCCGTCGCCTTCCTCTAAGGCCGGACGACCCCGATCGGCGCCCGGTCGTTCGCGCGTCGGGGGGTGGGTCGATCGAGGCCTATGCGCCGGTGGCCCCGTTTGCCGG